>JAJRQS010000264.1 GCA_024280135.1 Bacteroidota bacterium
CCGAATCAATTTCTCTTGGGCTTGGAGATTTGTAGAACTATTAATAGATTTGATGATGTCTTCTTTCTCTAATTCTGTCAAATGAAAGCTCATGCTCGCCCGCCGATGAACAGCACTCGGAACATACTCAAAACGCACAATGTCAACATTTTCATTGCCCAATGCTTCGGATAGCAGCCCATAATTAATATCACTGTCGTAGTCTTGTAGTGTAGAAATGTCTGCCAAAATACCAAAAGGCTTAAACAAACTTGAAATCCATCCTGTTTTTTCTGTTGATTGGGATTGATTGAATTTTTCCCATCCCGCTATTTGAACAAAGATAACGCCATCCGTATTCTCTTTGATCCAGTCCATAAAATTACTGGCAAAACGCATGGTCGTTGCCTTTCCTAAATTATCCCTAAAACCTGCATCTGAAATTTCCAAAGAAGGATTTGAAGGCAAATTTACAGAAGGCAAAACAATTGGGTAAGTCGCATTCATCCGTAAAGCCGATACAAAACTCAAGCTATCAGCCTGCTTCTCTTCAAATAACCGTCTAAAGTCTATGGCATCCAAACTCAAGCCTCCTTTTCGGTATTGCTTGAAATTAGCAGACATCATAAAAGAAGAATTAAATGGGGAAATAATCAATCTCCGCCCATCATTGATTACAGACGGTGATAAAATAATTCTTGGGATTGTTGCCTTGTACTCAGGCACCCGATAGGAGGAGATAGTTTTTTCTAATATAGAATCTGTATTCTCATTAAACTGCAATTCAAACATATATCCCCTATCCCGTCTGTGCTCTCGCCCATTTCTACGAGCGGTTACCATCGGAATAAAAATATCATTCGTCACAATGGAAAAGTAAATAGAATTCAATAAATCTTTGGCAATCTTTTCACTATAAATTCTCGCTTGTGGATCTATATCACCTCCTAGCCGCTTACGCAACATCAACTCCCGATAGTAAGCTGCTCCGAGCATTCCCCCAGAAGCTCCTGTAATCAAGGCAGTATGCTCAAAAAACTGTTCATCTGTCAACTTGTCCATAGACTGCAATACTTGCATCGTCCACAAGCTTGCTTTTTGCCCACCTCCACTTGCGGAGAGTAATATCAACTTTGGTTTTTTACCTTTTTTGGGAAATTTAGCACGCCAGTTATTTAAAATCTCAATCGTTTCTTTTCTGTCAATAGCCAATATCGAATCTTTGGATATTTGCTCCAAAGCAATGTTATTGTACATGGTAGGCTCATTATCATAAGACAAACCATAAGCCTTACAATTCAAGTCAAAAAAGTCATATTTGGTAATATTATTCATCCCAAACAAGACCAAAAGCCAAACAATTATTTTCCATCGATGAAACCAAAAACCTATCGCACCCACTATCGAAATCAATATACTTAATAAGATAAATAAACTGGCAGCAGTCGGTATCCGAAAATACTTGTTCTCCATCATAAACCCAAGCCCCATCAAAACTAAAATACTAAGTAACTGAATTAAAATCACATTGATATGATTTTGTCGAAAGACCTTCATTAATATCTTCACGTCATAATGCCCAATCCCCCGTACTATCCTTAATCTTAATTTTTCAGAAATGAAGGTATCTACTCGCCAGCTTCTTTTTTTAATTCTATAATAATCATTCTTATTCATTCTTTGCCCCACTAATACAGGAGCTGCCATGTCTGGCCTTTCTTTTCTTGCTTTCAAAAAACTAAAAATATCTTTATTCGTCATCCGAAAATAACCAATAACCATAAAAATAAAAACGGCCAACCCAGCCAATAAACTCGCAACGTACGAGAGACTTGTAAAAAGAGGCAAATACCCTCTCTGAAATTTAATAATATAAAAAAGATAAGCCCCTATCATTATCAGGGGTAGCAACCCATTATTAATACAAAATTTTAAAAAAGGTCGCTTCATGGTTGCCAAAAAGGGAAACCGAAAAGCACTCAATAAGTAAATAGATAAATTCCAGGAGAACAAAAATGCGCCAAAGGTCAAACCTACTATAAAATAACTCAAAGCAGATACTTGCCCAACATACTCGGGGGTCAAGAAAACATATCTAACACCAAACTGTGCCCCAATCCCACCAGAAATAGCCCCTAGAACGATGGCCCATATTACCAAAAAGAAAAAATGATTTCGGAACTGGAGAATCACCAGTTGTACTGGAAAAGAATAATATAAAGAACGAAAACTAATCATTTGGGTCATCCTCTAAAACAAAAAGCCGGATTCTCTCTATTTTTTTATCGCTTACTTGCTCGATTACAAAACGATATTTACCAAGTGTTATCTCATCTCCTTGCTCGGGAATATTCTGAGTAGTTGTGACGATATATCCAGATAAGGTATTGTACTCGCCATCTGGGATTTTAATAACCTCAAATGCTTTATTGATTTTATCCGTTTCTATTTTTCCGGAAAACAAAAATTCAGATTCAGATATTTGCTTCACTAAAGTTTCTTCTTCATCATGTTCATCCTCTATTTCTCCAAATATCTCTTCCAATACGTCTTCCATCGTCACTAGCCCTGAAATCGAACCGTATTCGTCCACGACACAGGCTATAGACTGCTTGCGCAAAATAAATTTATTCAAGAGGTCATGCAACCTCAAAGTTTCTGGAACGATAATCAAAGGCAAAACAATTTCCTCCACTTTTTCGAAGGATTCCATCAGTTTAATATGATGTACATAACCAACTATATCATCTAATGTTTCTTTGACCACTACAACTCTAGAATGGCCCGACTCTTTTAGCAATTTTATTAATTCTGCCCGATTCGCATCATGATTAATCGAAACAATTTCCGTTCGAGGTCGCATGACTACTTTGACTTTGACATCTTGTAGATACAGCGCATTATCGAATAATTCTTGTTGCACATTTTCTTCCTCCTTCGTGCCCGCTCCGAATTTCACGAAATAGCCCAAATCATTTCGAGTAAAAACATTTAACTCCCGCTTTTCGGGCATCTTTAAGACTTTCGTCAAAAAGAATTTCGTAATCCAATTCATGAATTTACTCGGCAACAAAAATATCACCTGAAAAAATCTCAAAGGGACTGCCAACATAAATAGAAGCCGATCCGCCTGCAATCTAAAAATAGTTTTTGGCAAAAACTCCCCAAAAATCAATACAATAACAGTCAGTATCAAGGTCACCCCTATAAAAACGACAAATTCATTTCCTATCAAAGGCGTTATCAGCGGCGTCAACAAATTGCTCATCAAGTAAGTAAAAACAACCAAAACAACATTGTTACCAACTAATAATCCACCGATAAACTCTGCAGGATTATGGTAAAACTTGTCTATCATACGTCCCCTTAAAGAGCCGTCCTTCTTCTTTAGCTCCATCTTCAGCTTACTCGCAGAAACAAAGGCTATCTCGG
Organism: Bacteroidota bacterium; assembly: GCA_024280135.1. Lineage (GTDB taxonomy): Bacteria > Bacteroidota > Bacteroidia > Chitinophagales > Saprospiraceae > HyVt-613. The sequence continues at coordinate 3,412 of JAJRQS010000264.1, forward strand.
AACCCGAGAACATAGCCGACAACATTAACATCAATATGGCAATTACTAAAATCATATGGCAAATATACGGAATATTGAACTACTGTTTCATTATCAAATCTACTTGCCCCCCAACCAACAGTTATTTATTCAAATTCCTATTGGATAATACGAAAAAATAACCATTATGTTGAACATGAAGGGTGTAGGTATGAAATTGATGAACCGAAGAAGCATATAAATGTGAATCCCGATACTAACTATCGGAAAGGAAGGCATATTATTCAAATTCCTCGACCAGATCACTAGCCTCCATCCGCCCGGTCACCGCCTTGATTTTCCAGTAAGAAAAATCATCCTTTGCCTCTAAACCATAGCCATAGATAACTTCCTTCGGGGTCGATACTTTTACAAATTTATCTGTTTCAACGGTGCCCTTTTTTTCGTCCCATTGCAGTTCGGAGGTCTCCAGTTTTTCATTACGGATTGTAGTCACGATGACGCTATCTTGTACTAAAATGTAATTTTTTTTGAGATACCTTACCGCAAATTTTGCAGTTAAGCGACTTTGCTTAATGTGATCCGCATTATAAAAATCCGCCGTAATACCCTCAGCAAACTCAGACCTAGGGTTGTTTCCTGTAATATAATTGTACAAAAGTGGTCCTTTTACAATAACCCGAACGACCGCCGAATCACTATAATAAATCTCTACATCCCTCGCTTCTTCGAGTTGAGTGGCATCCTTAGGAAAATACTGTTCTATCTCTGCCAGATCATTTTCACAAGCCGTAACACCCAAAAGTAGCAAAAAAAACCATCCAATTTTACTATTCAATTTCTTTCTTTTTTGCGCAAGCTAGCGAATAAGTGTCACATCTCCTACTACCTGAACGGGTTTTCCGTCCCAAAAATCGATGGTGGCTACCCAGACATAAGTATCGTTCCGCATCTTTTTTCCTTTAAAACGTCCATCCCAACCTTTAGACTCATAAGAAATAGGAAATTCTTTTTGCTCATAGACCAAATCACCATATCTGTCAAAAATCTGCAAAGAAAGGATATGAATTGCCGCCGGCCCACCGAAGACCGTAAAATAATCATTTACTCCATCACCATTAGGGGAGAAAGCAGTCGGACCAAAAACAGGTTTTTCTAATGTGACTTGAACCAAGATCGAATCCAGTCCTACGCATCCTGCCGTATCCACTACTTGCACATAATAATACCCTGTACGCTTTGGTTTCAGCCTCGTATTTGGAATAGTATCATTACCAAACTCTTCATCCGAAGGAAACCATTTATAATCAACCTTTCTTCCTTGCGGAAAAACCTGTGCACCCACTGCAAACTCATAACCCAAAAGAATGGTCGTATCTCCAAAAGCAATGACTCTCAACTCTTCAGGTTGTGGTAGCGTCATCGAATCAGAACCGATACATCCAGATGCATCTTGTACAAAAATATGATGACCACCTCCTTTCACATTTGCGAAAGCAGTATCTTGCTGAAAAGAACTTATTGAATCAATAGCAAACAAATAAGGCTCATTGCCTCCACTCGCATCCACTCCTACAATACCCGTAGAATCTCCATAACAAACCACTCCTTCCACTCCTGTTACAAAAACATTCACCTCTTCGGGTTGTTCCACGATCACCTCTTGACTAATTTCACAGTCATTTCCATCTGTAGCTGTCACCATATAATTACCCCCGATAATATTCGCATTCGTATCTAGTGAAACTTCATTACTCCATAAATAGCTAAAATTTCCGACACCTCCACCTGCTTTTGCGAAAGCGGATCCATCCGACAAACCAAAACAAGAAGCAATAGTAGAACCTACTTCAATCGTTAGCGGAGGGTAGTCATTGATATCGAATTCAAATTCACCTTTACATAAATTGGCATCCAATACAACTACGTTATAAGTACCCGCTTTTACATTTTCTAAGATTGGGCTTGCACCAAATCCCATTCCAAAATTATATTGATACGGTGCTAATCCATTCAACACACCCAACGTAATATTACCATCATCATATCCAAAGCAAGAAGGCGTGTCAACTGAAACGACATTGGGATTTAATAATAATTCTAATTCAGTCACTTTAATATCAGACAAGGTCGTCAAACAACCATTTGCATCTCTAACACCGACCGTAAATAACCCATTCGCTACATTCTTAAGGGTATTAGATAGAGAAAATGGTGCTCCATCAAAGCTATATTCATACGGTGCCACTCCGCCCGTCGTGTTAATCCCAAGCACTCCATCTTGTCCTCCACCACAGGTCGGTCTATCAATCAACGTATCAAATTCCATCGGAGGTGGGGCTGTCAATTCAAAATTTAAAACCGTATCGCAGGTTGCCCAATTTGTAATAGTAACGGCATATTCACCCGCTTCTAAGTTGGAATTGTTAGGACTAGAAGGAGAACCATCACCCCAATTGTAGGCAACGGGTGTTGCATTGGTTGTCACATTTAAAGCGATAATTCCATCGCTACCCCCATCACATTTTAGATCCGTCAAAGTAGGCGTTACCTCAATCTTATTAACGCTTTCGCAGCAAGGTAAAACTTCTATTTGTTTAACGAAGGTCAACACACAACCCAATGAAGAGGTTATTTTTAATGAAGCCAATTTAATACCAGGCGTATTATAAGTGACGGTATGAGGACCATTCCCTGTCGATGCGATAGGAGTAGCACCGAGACCGAAATTCCACTCCCAAAGGACGATATTCCCTGAAGGACTCGTAGATTTATCTGAAAAAACAAATGTTTCGCCAAAACAAGCTTTATCATCCGGTTGGTTCGTTTCAAAGTCAATTGCGGGACCTTCGATGACTCCTTCCCCTCCAAAATCTATCGTAAATCCACTTCCAGAACCCGAATAATTATTCACCAATAAGGCGTAAGTTTTTCCTTCTACCATATCTAAGGGTTTGAGCCAACCATCATTCGCGCCTGCACATCCTGCGCCCTCAGTTGCATCTGTAGAACTAGTCTGCAACCCCGTTGGGCCCATGCAAGGACTTGGATAACTATCCCCTGCAGCATTACAAAGCAATGTAATCTTACTAGCACAGCCACCATTCAATGGCAATTCATAGACCACAAAGTCTAAATCATCAGGCTCATTGGTCGGAGTCAAGGTAAAAGTTAAAGGAGCTGAATTCGCAGCTGTCCATGTAAACCAAGTAGAAGCCGATTCAAAATTTAGGCAAGTCCCATTTGCTTCACTATTATCATTGCCTCCCCCACTCGTTTGTTGAACGGTAAAAGAAGAAGCATCACAGAGACTTGAAGCGGTCACGCAATCTTGCCCTGGCTCAACAGGTGGATTATAATTTGTAATACATAATTGAAAAGTGCCTTCATTATTATTTTTACCCTGCACCCGTATTAAATAGGATTGCCCTAGTTGAAGACCGCCCTTGTGCAAACTTACTACATTTTGTCCAGGCGAAGCAATTGCACATTTTTCTTCCGAAATCGTCCCGCTACAATCTCCTGAGAATAAGGCTACTTCAGGAGATTTCAATGTTCCTCCAGCAGCGGCACCACCATCCCCCCTTATCGTAATTGTTACATCTGCAGCAGTCGCAATAAAATAAAACCAAACATCTTTGCCCGCATTTGAAAAACAAGTTGCGGCATTAAAACCCGACGCTGTCGCATCTACATTAGTATAGGCCTCATAGTCTGAACACCAATCAGTTACCTCCAATAAAGCAATTGCGGAAGCGCAATCATCGTTTGCGGGCTGAGCAAAGATGCTGTTGGATAAAAAAAAGGAAAATAAAAACAGACCAAAGGGTAAAATAATTTTCATGGGTAAAATGGATTTAGGGTTTATTTCATCTACAACGAGCAAACGCTCACAAACCGGCATAAAATTACGCTTTTTTTTCTCTATTTGCATAAATTAAATGGTTTTAACCCTATTGGGTTAGTTCTTCTATCTGATTTTTTTTTAAACTCTGCAAATAACCTGATCCTTACAAGTATATTCAGCATCCATCTAATTAAACATATTTAACCCCTACCAAATACATGGTATTTTAATTCAATATTGTAGGGTATATTTTGCTTGAAGCGTTTCAACCGTATCTATCAAAAGATACTTAGTCTATATATAGGCTCGAAAACTTCCCCCTAGCATCGCAACTTGTAGTCCAATGTCGTGATGCTTATTCAACACATATTTATTTACTGCGGCTACGGACTATACGTCCATGCGCTTTTTTTAAATTATAACCATAACTGGTTATTAAATCACGTCTAATGAAACACTTTAACACTAAAAGGCTAATGACCTTTCTCGCCTTTATCCTTCTGTGGTCTTTACCTGGCTTTACACAGGTCAATTTTTCCGCAAATGATTTCATTACTCCTTATGAAGGTCATTTTAGACCAGGCAGCAACTTGGGTTTTTTACCTGTAGGCTGGAGCAATCAATCAGCAGCTGACTTGCTAGCAGGTGATCCAGCTCAAGGCATTCCTGGAGTTGGCGCACAATCTTTACGTCCATCTTTAGCTTCCTATGTCCTAGAAGATTTAGGAGATGAAATAGAATTGGAATCATTTGAGCACTACTTTAGTATCGGAATCGAAGATTTAACCGCCTTTGTCGGTGAACCTTCAGATGCGCTCAGAGACCATACGGAGTACTGTCCTGGGCACGAAAGCACCATGTTTAAAAACTTATATGAGCCCATTTGGGACAATGGCGAGAATGGCACACCGGTTAATGACAACAATCCATTCGCCTTATACATGTATCGAATCGTCACTAAATATAATAACTATGTCAAATTTTGGGAAATTTGGAATGAACCTGGCTTTGTCTATACTGACAAAGGGTGGCGCCCCCCAGGCTATCCTGGCAACTTTTGGGAATACAACCCAGACCCATGTGACTATAAATTGAGAGCGCCAATTTTTCATTATTTGCGTACACTACGTATTTCCTATGAAGTCATAAAATACGTGGCTCCAGAGGATTATGTAGTCGTGGCAGGGCTCGGATACCCTTCTTTTTTAGATGTAATATTAAGAAATACAGACAACCCCAACAACGGAGCTGTCACTGGAGACTTCCCACTCAAAGGTGGTGCTTATTTTGATGTATTAGGCATCCATTCTTACCCAAGCATTGATGGTAGTCTTAGACATTGGGACGATAATACTCAGGACTGGGCGTATATGCGGACGTCTGACGAAGCTGCGAAGCAAGTAATTGATAATCGTTTTGCACAGTATGAAGACTTACTTGCGCAATACGGATACAATGGCAGCACCTATCCAAAAAAATTAAGGACTATCACAGAAACCAATGTCCCACGAATTAAATTTACAGAAGAATCACTCGCTTCAGATGACGGACAAACCAACTTCTTGATGAAGAGTGCTATTATTAATAAAGTAAATGATGTTATCCAAATGCATGTTTACTCTATTGATGATTTAGAATTTGAATACAACATTGATGATGAGTTTGATTGCATGGGATTCTATAAAAAATTTAGCGGAAGCCCCACCAATCAAGTAAGAAATAACTGCGGAATAGGATACAAAACAACTGGCGATTTTATTACCAAAACAACCTACGATCCTGTTCGCACAGCAAACATGAATCTACCCGCAGGCGTAAAAGGTTTTGCTTTCAAAAAACAAGATGGCATGTACCTTTATGCTTTATGGGCAAAAACAGTCATTGACAATTCTGAGTATGCAAATAAAAACTACTCCTTCCCCTCTTCTTTTAACATCAGCCAAGTCAAGCGATACAATTGGGATTATGCTCAAACAAATCAAAGTGCGACCATTTCTTCTTCAGGTATAAATCTAAATGGAAGCCCTTCTTTCTTTGAAGAAATCCCTACTGGAAACACCAGACCAAATGTTACGCTTTCCACTCCAAATGCGATTAACAATGACGATTTTATTGTAAAAGTAACTTTCAATGAACCTGTTTCGGGTATGAGTATCAATGACCTGGTGGTTACGAATGCGACACTATCTGGTTTTTCAGGAAGTGGCACGACTTATTTTGTGACCATTCATCCTATTCAATCAGGTACAATCGTTATCAACTTACCACAAGGTGCTGCTGTTGACAATGGCAACTTACCGAATACAGCCGCATACCCACTGACGACCATTTTTAAGTATTGCCAGCCAAAAGGAAACGTGACTTATTCTTGGATAAAATCAGTACGTCTGAATACGCTTACCAAATATTCTCACAAAAGAGTATATAACGATTTTACGGAATTTAACTATACGCTAAATCGTGCAGCAAGCATTCCTGTAAAATTGAATGCAGAACTCAAAGCCAATAGAAATGGTTTTTTCAGAGCTTGGATAGATTATGATAATGATGGGCGATACCAAGAAAGTGAAATCGCTTTTCAAGGTAAGGCTAACAATCAGAACGGAAACTTATATACTTCCTTTCACATTCCTACGAGTGCTAAAAATGGCAAAACCAGAATGCGTGTCATGTTCCGATTAGATGATTATCCAATCAGTCCATGTACTACGATTGAAAATGGCGAAGTAGAAGACTACTCTGTTACCATTATCGGAAATGGGGGACAAAATGATTGTATCCTTTATGTTACGCAACACGAAAAAATTTGTGATGATATGGGAACACCTATCAAAGGATGGGATGATGAATTTTCTATCTCTATGACCGTGAATGGATTGAATGCCAGTGGCAACTGGGTTGCCAACATCAATGGACAAACGCTAACGGGTCCTTACAACCAGCCTGTTAATTTTGGTCCTTATGTCATTCATGATAATAGTTTTACGGCTGAATTTAATGATGCAAGTAATACAGGTTGTGAGGTTAGTACTTTCATTGTACCGCCTTCCCAGTGTTCTAATTTTAGTGGCGTAGGCAATACGAACTATTGCATGCCTGAAAGCAACAACCCATGGGCTGAATGGATCAAACATGTTGTCTTTAGTAATATTAATAATACTTCGCATCGAAAACCATATTCTGACTTCTCCTTTCACGAAGCAGATGTAACTAAAGGAAGCTCCTACCCTATTAATTTAACCACGGGGTTTGGATACTACACACACCCAGAATACTGGCGGGTTTGGATTGACTACAATCAAAATGAAGTTTTTGAATCTTCCGAAATGGTATTTCAAAAAATGGCATCCGCTCCTGCTAATGGAACACCAGAAAGCCACGTAAATGGGAATATTACAATCCCATCTTACGCTAAAAATGGCTCCACTATCATGAGGGTAATTATGAGCAGAACTGGATATGCTCAGCCTTGCGACAATATCCAATTTGGTGAGATTGAAGATTACTCTGTGAACATTCAGAGCGGATCTACAGCGCAAGTACCCGCTTGCACGCAAGTTACTTCTCCCACAAACAATGCAACAGAAGTACCCTTAGACGCTCCGATTGTATGGGCCAGTGTACCCAATGCAACAGGCTACAAGATTACGGTAAGCACCGTTCCTAACGGACATAATATTTTGAATGAATTTGAAATGGGGAATGTCACGAGCCTACAACTTTCTGGATTTCAAAATAGCACAACTTACTATGTCAAAATACTTCCGTACAATGCGACAGGGGTAAATACTTCCTGCACGTACTCTAGCTTTACGACAGTTGCTAGCTCCACCGGTGGTGAAACAATGCCAACCTGCACACAAGTTACTTCTCCCACAAACAATGCAACAGAAGTACCCTTAGACGCACCGATTGTATGGGCAAGTGTACCCAATGCGACAGGCTACAAGATTACGGTAAGCACCGTTCCTAACGGACATGATATTTTGAATGAATTTGAAATGGGGAATGTTACTAGCCTTCAACTTTCTGGATTTCAAAATAGCACAACTTACTATGTCAAAATACTTCCGTACAATACCGTTGGTATGAATACCTCCTGCACGTATTCTAGTTTTACGACAGTTGCGGGTTCCACAGGAGGTGGCGGCGGTGGTGGCGTCAACCCTGACTGTCTAGACAATGCAGATGGATACACGTTCTTAGGTACATTTGAGGGTCATAACTATTTCTCCAGTCAGACGGCGCTTAGTTGGCCACAAGCCCAAACTGCTGCTGAAAGTATAGGAGGTCATTTAGTGGACATCAATACTGCCCAAGAAAATCAATTTTTGACCAACCTGATTTCTGAGATTTCTTATATCGGGTTAAATGATGCTGCAAGTGAAGGTAATTTTGTCTGGACAGATAATAGTGCTCCTAGTTATACAAACCTAAGTAACTGTTCGTGGTGTAGTGCGAATTCAAATGATTATGACTATTACACCATTTTTCCATGGGATGGAACTTGGAATTTGGATCATAGATGGACTCCACGGAAATACATTGTAGAAATAAACTGTGGCGAGAATACACCTACTTGTAATCTGCAAGCTACAGCGAATAATGTTACTTGTGCTGATAACCACACACCGTCCAACCCCAATGATGATGTATTCAATTTTGATCTAAACGTCTCTGGAGTTTCTAATTGGACTGCTTCCTTTAATGGTATCACGCAATCCGGATCCGGTAGTTACAGTAGTTTTGGTCCGTATGGTATTAACCAAGGCACTCCTCCTTTCACCTCAAATCAGGCTGTTACCATTACGGTTACAGATGCAGATGATGCAAGTTGTTTTACCACAACACAGATAGTGGTGCCAAACCCATGTTCAGATGGAGGAAGTTCTGGAGGCGTAGATTTGGCTCTATCGCTAGCGGCTACACCTATCAATCCAGGACAGTGGAATCAAGTAACCACATCATTGACTATTTCGAATACAGGTTCTGCAACTGCACATAATGTTGTTGTACATTTCTTTAAGCAATCTGACAATAACAACTGGTCAAAGTTAGGATATATGAATGATAACACTCCTGCAGGAACAGATTTTCATGACTGGCCAGGTGTCTGGGAAATTCCAAGTATTGCCCCTAATGGGTCGTACACATTAGAATACACCGGCTTTACAAAGGTAGGAAGTCCCATACCGATGTTTGCGCAAGTCATAACCTGTGATGAGCAAGATAATGACTCTTCTCCTAACAATAACACGTCACAAAATCCAACCGAAGATGACGAAGCATTAATAGTGCTCAATCAAGCTTCTGGTTCCTTTGTGCAACAGAATACTATACCGCAATGGACGACGGAAGGTCTCAATATTTTTCCTAATCCCGCGAAAAATACTATTACCGTATCATTACCAACTAACCAAGCCGCTAACCTAAAGATTGTTAATAATCTTGGACAAGTGGTATATACTAAGCATGTAGGTGCGGATCATGAACCTTTTATTCAAGTATCGCTTACGCAAATACCAACGGGTACGTATTCTGTATTTGTAAATGAAATGGTCAAAAGGTTAGTTATCCACAGATAAGTAACAACATTTTATACTCCTAGAAGGGCGTAGAGGAAACTCTACGTCCTTTTTTTAATAATACCGCCAAGCCAAAATTCTACTTTTTTTATTCCCCTGTCCCATTTCAATTATTACAATTTCTTTAACATGTATTTTTTGAAGCGCTTTATAGAAAATTCGGATGTGGGTTTCTTTAGAAACTAGTGTCGTAAACCAACCAACCTGTTTCGCGTAATATTTACTTTCTTTTATCATGTTTTGGATAAACTGCAATTCACCACCTTGACACCAAAGCTCTTGATTCGTTCCACCAAAGTTCAATCTTGGTTTCAACTCTTTTCGCCCCTTCAAGTTCTTGAGCTTTCGTTGAGTAGCTTTCAATGCAGCTTCTTTTGAGCTATGAAAAGGAGGATTGCAAATAATTAAATCGAATGTTTCTTCTTCTTGGATAATCGTTTTGAAAAACTTGGCTTTTATCCTTTGTAAACGTAATTCTATCTGTCCTATCGGAAAATTATTATTATCAATTATTTTTTGAGCAGACTCAATAGCTACTGGGTCAATATCACTACCTACAAATGACCAACCATATTCTTTTGCACCTATTAAAGGATAAATACAATTAGCTCCTACGCCTACATCTAAGCATTGAATATTTATCCCTTTCGGAATCACTCCTTTATGCTTTTTTCCCAATAAATCTGCTACATAATGCAAATAATCTGCCCGTCCAGGAATCGGTGGGCACAAATAATTTTTTGGAATCTCCCAATTTTTAATTCCATATTGCACTTTCAACAAGGCTGCATTCAGCGCCCTTACGGCCAAAGGGTCAAAAAAATTGATGGACTCATTGCCATACTTGTTTAACAACACAAAAGACTCTAATGCTGGAAACTGACTTATAAGTTGTTTAAAGTCGTACTGCCCTTTATGCTTGTTGCGTGGGTGAAGTTTGGTTTTTGGATTTTTGTTGGGCATGGTTACGTTTGTGGAGCAAATATACTAAAAAACATCATTGTGAATAGTGTGTGGTGCGTGCAGGTGAATGCAATGCATCTATGGTTTCCTTTTTCCAGAAAGCAATCTTAATTTTGCCCGTATGAATCTTAAGAAAAAATCTTTTTGCCCAAGTACATACCCCCAAAACAACAAGATAATCGTATAAAGAGGTAAAACTAAAAACAACCCAACTAAAAACTTAATAATAAAAGGGCTCGCTTTACTTACGCCTATCAAGTATTTCAAATACCGCTGTGCATAGACTGTAGAGTAACCCGTCAAGGCGAAGACCACTAGTATCATTACGACTTGTAAAGTACTGGTTACGCCCCACCTTTTTTTTAATTTATTGTTAAAATTGCTCAATGGTGATTTATAACTTTAGGCGTTCTTTAACCACAATTCTGCCTCTATCATTTTTCCGCAAGGTTACCAGCTCGGTTTCAGGATCATGTTCAAAGTATAAATAATAATTATGCTCCAAGGCTTCTTGTAATAAGGTTCCTTTCTCCTCCAATGTCTTCATCGGACGAATATCATAAGCAATGATCCAAGGCATCGGAATGTGATAACTAGCCGGCATCAAATCTGCTACATAGACTACTGTCCTTTCTCCAGTATCAATTATCGGCATCATCATCGCCTCTGTATGCCCATAAAGAAATCGCAATTTAATCCCTGGCAACCACTCAACATCTTGCTTAACTTCAATAAATTTTAAAACACCTGCTTCTTGCAATGGGACAATATTCTCTTTCAAGAAAGAGGCTTTTTCTTTTGGGTTTGGGTTCAGTGCCCAATCAAAATGCACTTGGTTCGTCCAGTAAGTTGCATTTTCAAAAACAGGAACAATCTCTTCTTTGTCATTATAGGCCAATGCACCTCCACAGTGATCAAAGTGCAAATGTGTCAACAATACATCGGTAATATCTCCTGTCTTCAATCCTACTTGCGCCAAAGAACCCAACAAAGTTTCTTCTCCAAATGGTCGAAAATGATCCTTGAATTTAGCTCCTTGTTTGTCCCCCATTCCCGTATCAATCAGAATCTTCCTATCGCCTGTTTCCACTAAAAGACAGCGCATAGACCAAGGACAAAGATTCTCTTCGTCTGCAGGATTCACCTTTTGCCACATCCTTTTGGGTACGACACCAAACATCGCCCCACCATCTAGTCGAAAATATCCTGCGTGTATCGTTGTTAACTTCATGTTGCGTTTTTGCGCTTTGCGCGTTTATGTGCGCTTTGCGCGTTTATTTGTCCTTCGGACGTAGGGCTTTTCAATATGATTAAACGCAGACTCAAAAACGCAAACAAAGGAAGCACATAAACCTACTCTACTTTTACGATATCGTCCACTTTATATGCCCCTGCATCCAATTTCGTTTTTACTTTTTCAAAAGCATTTAGGGTCATTTCAATGTCTTCGTCAGTGTGATTGGTGGTTGGGATTAAACGTAATATTATCATTCCTTTTGGCACTACAGGATAGACCACAACGGAGCAGAAAATAGAATAATTTTCACGTAAGTCAAAGACTAGCTGCGTGGCTTCTCCTACCGTTCCTTCCATATATACAGGCGTTACGCAAGAATTTGTATTACCCACACTAAAGCCTCTGTCTTTTAGACCATTCTGAAGATTATTGACATTTTCCCAAAGTTTTTCTTTTAATTCGGGCATGGTCTTTAACATCTCCAACCGTTTTTGTGCACCCACTACCATGGGCATCGGTAATGATTTTGCGTAAATCTGGGAGCGCATATTATATTTTAAATACTTAATCGTGCGTGCATCTGCTGCGAAAAAGGCACCAATACCTGCCATTGATTTTGCGAAAGTAGCAAAATACACATCTATCCCATCTTGCACGCCTTGCTCTTCTCCAGCACCTGCTCCAGTCTTACCCAATGTCCCAAAGCCATGTGCATCATCTACGAGCAATCGGAAAGGGTATTTTTCTTTTAAGGCGATAATTTCTTTCAACAAACCTTGGTCTCCACGCATTCCAAACACCCCTTCGGAAATCACTAAAATCCCACCTCTACTGTTCTTCTTTTTAATATATTTTTGAGCCCGATCCAAATTCTTTTCAAGGCTCTCCATGTCATTGTGCTTGAATACATATCGTTGACCTGGGTGCAATCGCATTCCGTCCAATATACAAGCATGGCTTTCAGAATCGTACACAATCACATCATCCCGACCGACTAAAGTGTCAATCGCAGACACCATTCCTTGGTAGCCAAAGTTAACCAAGAATCCTTTCTCTTTTTGGACAAAATCCGCCAAGTCTTGTTCTAATTTTTCATGGTGTTTCGTGTTACCGCTCATCAATCGAGAACCCATCGGGTAAGCCATGCCCCAATCTTTCGCAGCTTGTGCATCAATGGCTCTTACCTCTGGATGATTTGCTAATCCGAGATAGTCATTTACACTCCACATAACGACTTCTTTGCCTCGAAACATCATTCGGTTTCCTATTGGACCTTCTAAATTTGGGTACACATAATACCCTTCCGCTTTATCGGCATGCTGACCCAATGGGCCCATGAATTTCATTTTATCAAAAATATCCATTGTATGTTTTTTAAGTTTTCTTTTTTTTTGCGAAAGCTATAACAAGCCCTTTTCCTTCATCCAATCATCATTGAAGATCTTAGAGAAATATAAGTTTCCATGGTCAGGAGATAATATAACAATCACATCGTCTGGCTTAAACTGTTCCTTAACGTGGCGAATAGCACTCAATGCGGCTCCCGTAGAAAACCCAACCAAAATACCTTCTTTATGGGCTACTTCTCTGACCATGTGCGCACTTTCTTTATCATTTACTTGCGCAAATTGGTCTATCAAGTCAAAGTCTGTATTGCCTGTAATAATGTTTTTTCCGACCCCTTCTAACAAGTAAGATTCAACGATACTTTCGTCAAAAACACCCGTTTCGTGGTATTTTTTCAAGACCGACCCTTTGGCATCTACGCCCAAGATATTGATGTTAGGATTTTCTTCTTTCAGGAATCTTGCAACCCCCGAAATGGTACCTCCAGTACCCGAAGCAGCTACAAACCAAGTAATATGCCCATGGGTTTGCCGCCAAATCTCTGGTGCAGTAGAGTCATAATGTGCATTGGCATTGTCCCGATTAAAGTTTTGATTGACATAATAGGCACCCGGTATTTCTTTGGCAAGCTGCTTGGCTCTAGCATAATACGATCTGGGATCAGACGAGGAGACACTACTCGGACACACCTCTACTTCTGCGCCCAATGCTCTCAGAGCAGCCAATTTTTCTGGAGAGATCTTATCTTTTGTGGTAAAAACGCAGCGATAACCTTTGACTGCAGCGACCATCGCTAACCCAAATCCTGTATTCCCAGAAGTTGCTTCCACGATCGTCCCGCCAGTCTTCAAATCACCTCTTTTCTCCGCCGCTTCAATCATAAAGTGAGCTATTCTATCCTTTGTGGAGCCTGGATTACCAGATTCTAATTTGATATAGAAGTTACCTGGAATATCTTCAAAAATCCTATTTAATCGGACCAATGGAGTATTCCCTATTGACTTTAATATATTAGGATAAGTCCTTGCAGAATAAGGCTTTATAAAGTCTGGAATCTGCTCTTCTCTTATCTTCTTGTACGTCTCTTTCTTAAACCATTTTTCCAATGTTATCGTCATTTTCAGCGTTTTTGTTATAACACCTCTGCTTACTCAATTTAAACCAATCGCAAATATAATAAAAAAAGGGGATTTGTGTATATCATTTGGGCAATGAATTGCCCTTACAAGCAACGTTAACTATTCAACATGCGATTCAAGTATTTGCGCTTAAAAAACACAGTTCTCACACTTGACAATAGTTCTATATTCCCCGACTCATCAAAGGCGGTCAAAATCGGTTGTTCTTCTGCGTCCAAATCACTTTTCAATTGCTCAATAGTCCTCCTCATTTTTTGCGTTAGCTCCTCATCTCCATTTGCTTCCATAACGGCCTCATTGAGTTCCATCATTTCCATCAAAAACATGGGCGGCAATTGCTGTTTTTTACCATCGGAAATCACATTGAATATTTGCAAAATGTATTGGGTGCGTAAATTTTTGTCCGCAAGGACTTTATAAGCCTGATTATTCAATACTGCCTCTTGCATCGCTTCCTCTTGCTCAGCCTCCGAAGCTAATGTAAAATAATCGGGATGAGTCGCCTTGCTCTTCAGCAAAAAACGCTTTTTCAATTGACCCGCATCGATATTAAATTTGACCGGAAGGTCGTAAAATTCAAAATAATTCATCCATACTTTTTAGGAAAACCAAGCGCGCCAAATATCCAATCCGTTAGAAAAGACAAACAACCCCATCAATAGGAAAAAGCCCATTGTTACTGCTGTTTCCACAAATTTATCACTAGGCTTGATGCCTGTCACTACCTCAAAAATCAAGAACAAGGCATACCCTCCATCCAAAGCGGGTATCGGCAATAAATTAATAAAACCAAGCAATAATGAGACAATCGCCGTCACGTGCCAAAAGCGTTTCCAGTCCCATACATCTCCATACATTTTGGCAAAAGAACCGAAACCACCTAGACTTTCAGTCGCACTGATTTTACCGCTAAACATCTTCCCAAATCCTTTAATTTGACTATCAATAAAATTCCATCCCCGATGCATTCCCGCAGGTATCGCTTCCGCAAAGCTATATTTAACGGTTTCGTATTTGAAAAACTTTTCGTCTGGATAAGGTGCAATCCCTAGTTTACCTTTTGCACTGATTGTCGCGGGAATATCAATGATGGCTTCTGTTCCAGGACGTTGTACTTTGACGATTACTTCTTTGCCTGGATGCTCGGTCGCATACTTTAGAAAATCCGTAAAATAAGGTGTTGATACATCATCTACTCCTACTAGTCTATCTTCTTTCTGTATCCCTGCTTTTTCGGCTGGGCTACCTTTCACTATCATACCCGCTACAAAAGGAAAACGAGACATAAATAGCGGTTGCTTTTGATTCTTTTGAGCAGCCAAAGATTTAATGGCGGCAGGATCAACTTGGATGATTTTTTCGGCTCCATCTCTGATGACCGTGATCGTTTCGGCTCCATTCAAAATCATTTCCATGACGGCACGTCCACTATTAAATTTTTCAAAAGGTTTATCTCCAAATTTTAAAATTTTATCGCCCGTTTGCAATCCTATCGTTTGCCCTAGAGAATCCACATAAATACCGTTTACATTGGCTTCTGAAGTGGGTAGGTACTTATCTCCATAAAACCAAAGCATCACAATCATCAAAGCAAAACCTAGTACAAAATTAACAAATACACCTGCCAACATGATGATCAAGCGCTGCCAAGCGGGCTTCGTTCTGAATTCCCAAGGCTCTGGCTCTTTTGCCATCTGCTCCTTATCCATGCTTTCGTCAATCATCCCCGATATTTTCACATAGCCCCCTAATGGCAGCCATCCGATACCATAAGTAGTATTATCTGGATCTTTATCTTCCGGAAAATCATCATCCGCCTTAGACAGTGTTTTTACCTGCCATTTGCCGTCAATTTTCTTTGCTTTTATCAGCGAAAAGTATGGATTGAAGAAAAGGTAAAATTTTTCTACACGAGTTTTAAACCACTTGGCAGTTGAATAGTGGCCCCATTCATGTAAAATAATTAATATTGAAAGGCTAAGGATCAATTGTCCAGCCATAATGAGCGTACCCATAAATTATTGATTTAGGTTGATTTAACAGACTTGACGTCTAGATTGTTGTCGCTTGCGCAAAAATCGGGTCAAAGGTAGGCTTTTTATTGGTATTCGAGTGTGTATAACTGGTAGTCAATCCTACCCAATAGGCAACTTAAAATCCTTACACATCATAGAAACCTGTTCGAGGCTTTCACTAGAACCCACAAAAGTCAAGTGATCGCCAATATACAATTTTGTATATCCATGTGTGATAATCATTTCGTCTCCTCTTTTGACCGAAAGGACAATCACATCCGAAGGCAACCTCAAGTCTCTCAACAAAATACCTTCGAGTCTTTCATCCTTAATTTCGATATCAAGTGTATCTCTATCACCTTCATGCCCCAATAGCAAAGAAGTGGTCAAAGGCGCTCTTACATAGTGATCTAATAAACTTATCATCGCCAAACCCGGGTTGACAATAAATGCCCCAAATTGCTCAAAACGTTTACTCAAATTATGATCCTTCAACCGCACGATGATGCTTTCCGTTCCAGCCTTTTCAAACAGGCATTCTGCTAACTTAAAATTTTGTTCATCTGATAATAAAAGAATGGCTTTGTCTGCAGTTTCTGGATGTAAGGCCATAATACTTTCTTCGCTAAAGTCCTTCACCCGAACTATCGGTATATCATCGGAATAAGTAAAATTCGCAGCGTCCAAGGTGGTGATAATTGTCGCCTCCCAATGATGCTCTCTCAGACGCCTTGCTAGTGCAATGGATTGATCTTCCATACCAAAAATAATGGCTTCATTGCCTTCCACTATTGCTGTTTTGCCTTTGACATGGGCTTCTCCGACTTGCTGTATGGCATACTTAAATAATGGGGGGCCGACTACCTGATTAATGACAATTACCGCAACGACAATCGTATAAAAAGCTGCTCCCCACTCTGGAAAATTCGCTGCAATCTCCGTCGCCAATCCAATCCCCACGCCTGCTTGCGTCACATACGGCATCCATCCATACTTCCGATGGAGCGGTTTGTCACCTGCCAACATCCCGCCTATATATGCACCAATCATCATCGAAACCAAGCGAATCACAAACAAAACCAAAGCAATTTTCCAAACGTCTGCTAAAACATCTAATGACAGAGAAGCCCCTGTCAACGTAAAGAAGATGGCATACACCCAAAGGCCGTTCTCCTCCATCATTTCTTGTAATTCTAGTCGATGCTTCGTATAATTCGTCACATAAAAACTACCCAGCAACACCACCAATAACGCCTCCACTCGTAAGGTAAAACCATAGTGATGATGAATAAATTCTTCAAGGCTATGCAGTCCAATAAAAACACCAAACCCAATGGCTAGTATCAAAAAGGTCTTAAAACCAGAGGACATTTTAGTGGCTAAAACTAGACTCAATATTTTTCCGACGAGCCAGCCCAATCCAAAAGAGATGATTAATTCACCAACAATTTTTAATAAAAGCATCCATTCTAAATCGACACCTTTAACTAAGCTTGTACTCAGCGATAAACAAATCGAAAACAATATAATAACTAAGATATCTTTGACCACCGTAACCCCAAGCGAGGTTCTAACAAAGGGCCCTTTAGCACGCAATTCATTAATAATCGCAATTGCCGACGAAGGCGATCTTGCGACAAAAATAGTTCCAACCAATATCGCAACCGCTATTTTTTCAGCAGCAGCCATATCGACCATAAAAGGAATAAACTCTGCAAGATAATACATGGACACACTGGTCATCACAAAAGTCGTCACCAGCTGCCCAAAAGTATTCCATTTGATACTTTTCAAGCTATCCGTTAACTCTTTTAAGTACAGTTCCACACCGGCTGCTAAGGCAATGAAAGCCAAAGAAAAGTCATTTAAAAAGCTTAGATTCTCAATAGCTTCTTTATCCAAAAGGCCTAAGACGTATGGGCCTGTGATGATACCCACTAATAGAAGACCTGTAATGACGGGTGCTTTCCATTTGGTAAAATACTGTGCAATTCGCTCTGCTGCTAACGCAACAACGCCAAATCCAATAAGATATAAAAAGGTCTTTTGTAAAAATTCTATCACTTGGTTCGTTTTGTGTATTCCTAACATACAGTAAATCAATTTGTTGTAATCTTCCTCACGACTTGATTGAGCTATATCATTTGACTCTTTTAATACTCCTCTAATTTCATTATCTTTGCATAAAAAAGCGATGGCACGCCGAAACAAGCTTCAGAAATTTGCGGAAATACTATCCTACCCCAATGTTTTAGAAAACTATGAGTACAATGATGTCAAGCTTGTTGGAAAAGATGGAGAAGAAGTAGATAGGGTCGGTCATTGGGCTGAAAAGCAATTTCAAAACCAAAACCCCATCACTTTAGAGCTTGCTTGTGGTCGAGGCGAATATGCTTTGGCCCTTGCGGAAAGACATCCAAACAGGAATTTTGTCGGTATGGATATTAAAGGGGCTAGAATATGGAGAGGGGCAAAGAATGCGATAGATGCTAAATTAAACAATGTTGCCTTTCTCAGAAGTCGAATTGAACAAGTAGAAGCTTTTTTTGCGCCAGAAGAAGTGGATGAAATATGGATTACTTTTCCAGACCCTTTTTTGAGAGATGGCAAATCGAATCGAAGACTAACCTCTCCCCCGTTTTTAAATCGTTACCGTAAAATATTAAAAAAGGGAGGTGTCATCCGACTCAAAACAGATAACACACCGCTTTTTGATTACACGCTAGAAGTAATAGCCGAAGAAAAAGATATTCGATTGCTTGCGCAAAATGCTGATATTTATAAATGTGACTTACCCCATCCGGACTTGGATATTCTCACTTATTACGAAAAGAAACATTTGGCAAATAAGCTTACTATTAAATATATAGCATTTACCCTTGGCTAAACTTCATACTTTTAAACCTCATACATGAAAGTCCTAAATTGGATCATTCTACTTCCTGTTAAATTTTACCGAATGGCTATCTCTCCGCTGTTGGGTTCCAGTTGCAGATATCAACCCACCTGCTCACAATACACGATGGATGCCGTAAATGAATGGGGTGTTTTCAAAGGCACGTGGCTAAGCATCAAACGAATTACGAGCTGTCATCCCTGGGGCGGACATGGATGGGATCCTGTACCAAAGAAAGAAAAGAAAAATTAGGTAGGCGTTTCGGTTGGGGCGTTGC
>JAJRQS010000265.1 GCA_024280135.1 Bacteroidota bacterium
GTAGTCAAATAGGCCACAATCCAAGGGGCTAATATCCAAGCTGCAAAGCCTAAAACAGTCCAAGAAGTCTCCCAAGTCCAGTGCTTGACCAAATTGACGGGTATGTAAAATGAACCAGCTGCAAAGCCACCAATTGCGTGATATAATATTCCCCAAAATGCACCCATGATTATTCGATTTTTTTTGTATTAATAATACTTATGCTGCTTCAAAGTCTTTAGCTAACACTTCTCTTGCTTTAGTTAATTCTGCTTTCGTAAAAGGAGCAGCATCAGAAGCAGAAACAGCCCCCTTCACTTCAAACGAATTCTTGCCGCCTGACAAGACCGTCGAAATTCCTTTCTGATCCAATACCCACCGTAAAGCTGCTTGGGGCATATTCGTTACATCATTTCTTAATAGAAATTTAAAGGCTTCTACTTGTCTGACGCGTTCAATTATTTCTGCTCTGGAATATCTTGCATTTAAAGTGCCTTCCTTAAAAGTTGTATTTTCATTAAAAACTCCCGCTAAAAATCCATTGGCCAAACATTCTCTTGCAAAAACACCAATTGGATATTCACTTAATTCATCAATCAAGCCTTGTGCTTCCCGATTCATCAAACTTAAAACCACCTGTACTACATCAATTTTTCCTTCCTTTGCCCATGCTCTAGCCATATCCGCTGTTTGATGAAACATCGAAATAGAATGCCCAATAAAACGAACTTTTCCCTGTTGCACAACTTGTGCAGCACCTTCCCAAACATCATCCTGAATTTCATCAGGCGAGAAAGGAGAATGCAAAAACAGCACATCAATCCTATCCGTTTGCAAACGATTTAAACTCTCTTCCACGGATGCAATAATTCGGTCTTTCGTGAAGATAGAAGCCCCACCTTGAATGGTTGGATTTCGTCCAAACTTACTGGAAATCAATACTTTATCACGTATTCCTTTCAAGGCTTTACCTAATACAATTTCGGCGACACCATCCTGCTCATCTGTGCCGTATTGCGGTGCGGTATCAAATAGGTTGATGCCCATTTCGAATCCGTCCCGAATGGTTTGAATACCATCTGCTTCAGAAACACCGCCATATACATTATTTCCAAAAGCCCATGTGCCAAGTCCGATTTCGCTTATTTTTAATCCCGTTCTCCCTAGTGTTCTATAATTCATTTTAGTTCGATTTTTTGATTGTAATAAAGTGATTCAAAATGTTGATCTTAATGTTCAAAAAAAAGTTAACAAAAAGATTTTTTCAACTCTTCTACCTTGTTAGTTGCTTTCGCCAAAAAAGCATCTAAAATCTTTTTTCCGTGAGCAGCAGTAGCAGGTCGTGGATCTGCTCCTGAAACGGCATGCTCCTCCAAAGTAATTTCGCCAATTAGGGGAAGTGTGTCTAAAGCGACTGTATGAGGGGCAAAATACAATTGCAAAGAAGTTTCTCCAATAGCGGAGTGATTAGCAACCAATAATTCATCTGGCAAAATATCAAATTCAGCTAAAGCCCAAACATGGAAATTTGGATGTGTAACATTCATTTCTGCTGCTACTTCTTTTAAAATATCAATATGGGGTTCGCCAGCATGACCTGTCAGTAGCACGATTAATTTATAATCTTGTTTGATTAATTGCTCTAAGTATTCTTGACACATCATTCGAATTAACTCCTCTGAAAATTCAATGGAATGTTGCTTAAAATCACAAAGCGGATAAGAAGAAATTAAATTTGCAGCTGCATGCACAACAGGGAAAACGACACCTCCCGCACGCTTGGCCAAGTCGGTAGCCATTCCATATGCCTTGATGCTATCTAAGCCCGTAGGGTTATGGCTACCATGATACTCTAACGCCCCCCATGGTAGATAGGCTATTGGGAATGAGGCTGTTATGGCTTCTATTTGCGCAGGTCGCATCTGTTCAAAAGCTCCCCACATTATTGTTTCTTTCATCTAATACGCTTTATTCAGGTTTTAACTTTTCAGTTTTTAGATCCTATCCTTATGATAAATCAATGGATTCTGTTCTTCATTATTTAACAAATCTCCTACTTTCAAAGTCTCAAAATAATCCTCTGGTAAAACATTTTTCTTCCCATTAAAAGTACTACCATCAGGCATGTATGCACAAGTCATTGCACGTCTAAAACCTGTTGTCATATTCGGTCCAGCAGCATGAATATTAAGACCATTGTGAAAAGAACAACTTCCCGCTTTGATGACTGAAGCCACAGGGGATTTATCTTTGAATTGAGGATAAGTATCAAAAATATCTCCAATACTTGCAGAAATGCCTGGTTCATCAAATTGCGTCTCTTGTTGAGAAGTAGGCATAAAATACAAGCACCCATTTTGAATGGTTACATCATCTAATGCGACCCAAATACTCAAAGCTTGACGGTGGCTAAAAGACCAAAAAGGAGTATCTAAATGCCATGCAGTAGGATTTGCCCAAGGCCGTTTAAACAAAGCTTGATCATGCCAAATTCTAATACCATCTACTTGAGCCAATTGCGCAGCCATTTTACCAAGACGTGGATCGGTCATGATTTCCTTCATTTTATCATCTGTCATCCACAGATTGATTACTTGGTCAAATACTTTTCCAAAATACCCTCCA
>JAJRQS010000266.1 GCA_024280135.1 Bacteroidota bacterium
AATTGATAGATGGTTGCACCACCAATGATAAATATTTCTGTTGGATTTTCTAGTTTTGCGAAAGCAATAGCATCTACCAGGCTATTCACCACCGTACACCCTTTTATTTTTAATTGCTTATTTCTAGAAATAATAATATTAGTCCTTTTGGGAAGAGGTCGCCCGATAGAATCGTAAGTCTTCCGCCCCATGATGATAGGGTGGGTTATCGTTATTTTTTTGAAATACTTAAAGTCTGCCGGTAGATACCAAGGCATTTGATTGTCTCGACCGATTACACCATTTTCGGCAACGGCCATGATGGCAGAAATTTTAGTTTTAGTGTGCATCTACTTGTACGGTATTAATAGTTGTGATGGCCGTTTCGTGCATTCTAGTTTCTAGTGGTTTTCGAGATTCTGTAATCGTCCCATTGATGTATTTTTCAGCGACCAAGCTGGCGATAGGCGCAGCATAACTACTGCCCCAACCTCCATTTTCAACATAGACGGCTATCGCAATCTTGGGATTGTCTTTAGGTGCAAAAGCAAAAAAGACGGAGTGATCTTTTCCTTTGTTTTGAGAAGTACCTGTTTTTCCACAAATTTCAATGCCCGGAATATTCGCCAATGTAGCCGTTCCCGAAAGGACCGCATCCCTCATTCCTTTCACAATCGGTTCAAATTTGTCGGCAGGAATATCCACGGATTTCTTAGTCGTAAATTTTTTATCGATGGGCGTCCCATCTGACATTTTGGTCACTAGGTGTGGCGTATAAAAATACCCCCTATTGGCTATAATCGCTGCCAGGTTAGCCATCTGGATACTGGTCAATTGGATTTCTCCTTGCCCGATTCCAATAGACATAACCGTAGGGGATTTCCAAGAACCTTTCTTTTTGGGATAAATTTTATCGTAATAAGCAGAGGTGGGAATGTTTCCTGCATTTTCATTTGGAAAGTCAATGCCTAGTTTGTTTCCTAAACCAAATTTATGGATATCAGTCGTAAACCGATCGAGCCCTTTTTGTGGATTGTAAAAACCATATTGATCGATGATGTTCCTAATCGTGTTAAAAAAGAAACTATTACAAGATATTTGTACGGCGTTTGCCAAATCTCGAACCGGCCCGTGTCTATGACAACCGTACGTCCGCCCCGCATAATAATAGCCCATTTGACATTTAAAACTAGAGTTTTTTCGGATGACTCCTTCATTCAACCCTATTACACCGACGATAGGTTTAAAAATAGAGCCGGGTGGGTACTTTGCCATAGTAGCCCTATCAAAGAAAGGTTTTTCTGGGTTTTTAAGTAGTTCCGAAAGGATTTTACCGCGCTCCCTTGTGATAATTAATAAGTTCGGATCATAAGTCGGTGTACTTACCATCGTCAATATTTCTCCTGTGGTCGGCTCAATGGCAACAACACTACCCACCTTACCTGCCATTAACCATTCGGCATAAGCCTGTAAATCAATATCTATTGCTGTAGTCAAATCTGATCCCGCAACTGGCTCAATGTCTTTTCGACCTTCATCAAATGAACCGACAATACGCCCCAGATTATCCTTGAGTTCGTATTTATATCCCTTAGAACCTCGCAAGTATTTTTCGTATTGCTTCTCCAAACCAATCGTCCCAATATAATCTCCAGGGGTATATACGCCCTCACCCTTTTCTATGTCCCCGGGGCTTACTTCCGAAATATACCCCAGTAAGTGAGCTCCAGCAGAAACGGGATAGCCTCGGATGTTTCTTAGAACAGGATAAAATCCAGAAAACTCGTGTAAGTGCTCTTCTAATCTAGCAAAAGTAGGGACGGATAATTTCTTTAAAAAGACAAAAGGTTTTGATTTTGAGAATCGAATATTCGACCAATCCTTATTTAAATTTTTGACGAAAGTCTCCTTGGTAATATCTAACAATTGACAAAACTTGAGCGTATCCATATCTGGATCTACCTGCTTAAAGGTCACCATCAAATCATACATCGGGTTATTAGAAATCATCAACTTTCCATTGCGATCGAATAACACACCACGAGAAGGATAGACCGTATTTTTGTCAATGGCTATGACTTGAGCCCGAGAGCGGAATGAATTATTTAACAACTGTAACGTAAATGCTTTACTAATCAAGACAGCGGCTCCAATAATAACCACTATTTGAATCGTTAACAACTTAGACCGTCCACTATGATCCCTATTCATCGCTTCGTATTTGTAATTAAAGCAACTGCCAAAAGAAGTGGAAAGGAAAACACAAAACTACCCAAAGTCTTCAGCACTATTTCTTTAATGTAAACGAAAGTAAATACATCAAAAACATAATATACGAAAATATGCACAAATAATAAAAATCCTGCAAATCGTGCAAACTTACCGAACCCAAGTGAAGCAATAGAAGGAACAGCTAGTTTGGTTTCTTCTACACCGACAAGGCGCAAACCAAAGCCTCTTACAAAACCCGTAAAAACACCTGCGCCAGCATGGACTCCCATCGGTGAGTCATAGAACATATCTAAGGTTATCCCAATCACAAAACCCATTATTATTAATAATTGTTTGGGACTATCCGTAGGCATTAAGATCAAAAA
>JAJRQS010000267.1 GCA_024280135.1 Bacteroidota bacterium
AAACGCGACGAAGGAGCAAATAAACGCGACCGCAGGAAGCCAGCCCCCCAACTTTTAAGTAAAAATATTCCTAACTTGCACAAAACTACTATTTATGCTTCGTTACATTATATTTTTTGTGCTTTTGCTCGGGCAATTTGGGCTGTTTGGACAATTTTCAGATGATTTCAGTGATGGTGACTTAACCAATCCTACTTGGCAAGGGGATGTCTCCAACTTTATCGTAAATGACCAAAAGAACTTACAGCTCAATGCACCTAGTGCAGGCGCCTCGTCTATTTTTGTTCCTGTGGTTATCCCCGATTCGTCTGTTTGGGAGATGTGGGTCAAGATGGACTTCTCCCCTTCTAAGACCAATCAGCTTCAAGTATATCTGCTTGCGCAAAATGCCGACTTATTATCCTCCGATGCAATCTATTTAGAAATGGGCGAAAATGGGAGTAACGATGCCATACATGTTTTCGAGAGAAAAGGTGGAATGGAGACAAAACTCGCGTCTTCCACGATGGGCTCTATCGCATCAGGCCCTGTTGTATTAAAAATAGTCGTAGAAAAATTAAAAACCCATTGGAAACTATCTATAGATGATACAGGAGGCAACAATCCAACCTTTGTTGCGGATTGGACTTTATCGAACCTTGCGGAAAATGCTTTTTTTGGTTACCATTGCAACTACACAGCCACCCGTATTGACAAATTCTTTTTTGATGATATTAATATTAAAAAATATGAGCCCGATACGAGCCCACCAGCTTTGGCTTTTGCGGAAGCCCTTAATGCCCAAGAAATAAAAATAACATTTAATGAAGCAATTGAGGCGCCCAGTTTAATTGTCGATAACTTTCAAATTTCTGGGGGAATTGGCAATCCAGCGGATATTGAAAATAATGGAGGGCAAGTAACCTTAATTTTGTCGCAAGACCTAGTTAATGGACAAACCTATACCCTAACCGCTTCAAACATAAAAGATGCCTCAGGAAATATAGGTTCAAGCAGTATTGATTTTACCTATGCCGTTCCCGAATCTATTGAACCTTTTGACATTGTCATCAATGAGCTATTTCCAGATCCTAAACCCTCTTTAGGATTGCCCGAAAGTGAATTTATAGAATTATATAATCGATCTTCCAAGGTTTTAAACTTAAAAGAAATAACCTTATTTGTAAATAATACGAATAAAAAACTACCTGATTACCCATTACTACCTGGTGACTATGTTACCTTAGTAGATGAGGATGATATTGAACTCTGGTCAAGTTTTGACAATGTGCTGGGCGTGGATCTACCTGGACTAAGTAATGCTGGCGCAACGATTTCTATTCAAGCTCAAACGACCATTCACGAAGTACGCTACACCGCCAACAGTTATCAAGACAACGAAAAGGATGATGGGGGCTGGACATTAGAATTAATCAACCCAGACAACCCTTGTTTAGGCGCAGATAACTGGCTGGCTTCCAATAATTTACAAGGAGGAACACCTAGTGAAAAGAACAGCATTTTTGATAAAAATTACAAAACGGAACTACTGCAAGCAATACAGGCGTATCCATCATCAACTTCTGAAATTGTCATTACTTTTGACCAAGCCTTAGGAATTGAAGCAAGCGATATTTCCAATTACAGTTTCAGTCCTAGCCTAGTTATTTCTGATGCTCAAATACAAGAAAACCAAGTGAAACTTTCCTTGGGTAGTGAATTGCAATCTGGCACCATATACGAGCTAACTATAAAATCTAATATTAAAAATTGTATCGCACAAGCAGCAACAGAAAGCACTACCTTTAAAATAGGGCTTGCAGAGCCTCCGACAAAAGGGGATCTTGTTATTAACGAAATACTATTCAATCCTGTGACAGGCGGAAAGGACTATGTCGAATTGCTTAATATTTCTAATAAAATTATTAATATTAATGAATTGACCATAGGTAATATTTCTGATAATATTGATGTGAAGCCTATTTTGGCGAGTGGTTTGCTTTTTCCAAATGCCTACGTGGCTTTTACAGAAGCGCCGTTTCAAGTAACCAACCAATACCAGACACCGGACACCGCTTGGATAATAGAAAATAAATTGCCTAGTTTTAATGATAAAGCAGGTAATGTATCGGTCATTTATAAGGGACTCGTCATTGATAGTATGAACTATGACGAAGATATGCATCTGGCATTAATTGTCAATCAAGACGGTGTCGCATTGGAAAGAATCAACCCTTATAACTATTCGACAGAACGCAGCAATTGGGTTTCTGGAGCTAGTACCACGAACTATGGCACACCTGGATACAAAAATGCTCAATTCACTACAAATGAATCAAAGGGTGAAGACTTCATCACAATAGACCGAAAAGTTTGCTCACCGGATGGTGATGGATTTGAAGACTTCTTGCTTTTTCAATATAACCTACCCGAGTCTGGTTATGTATTAAATGCCCGTATCTATAATGCTGCGGGACAGTATGTACATCGCTTAGTGAATAATGATTTACTCGGAGAAAGTGGACAGATTCGATGGGCGGGAGAAGATGACAAGGGAGGTTCCCTTTCTGCTGGAGTATATGTCGTTCGATTTGAATTCTTTCAGGGTGATGGGGACAAGGTAGTTGTTTTGAAAAGTTGTGGGATAGTGCGATGAAGATTTTTAAAAATTTTGTTCGTGGTTTCTATTTTATTTAAGTTTCGGTATTTAGGTGTAGCGGTTTTATGGTTTTAAGGTATCCTAATTTTTAGGCTGGCAAAAGATAAAAGGCTAATGGTCAAGGGGTTATAAATTTTTGGCTTTGATTCTCCGAAGAAACTAAATCCTAAAAATGACTAGCATCAATAAGCTTTGGTAAGCTATTTTTGACAAAATCAAAAAAGATTAATAACCATAGGTATTTTGACTACCGAAACTTAAGTGTTTTATTTTTACGTTCGGTTCCTCGATTCTTCATTTTTATTCACCACTGATGGCCACAGATTTCAATTCTGCGAACTTACTTAACCAAAGTCCCCACTTTTTGACCCAAGATGATTTTTTTGAAATTGTCTGATCCATTTGTATTAAATACGTGAATGGGTAGGTTGTTTTCTTGACAAAGCGTAAAGGCAGTCATATCCATCACGCCTAGATTCTTTTTAATGACTTCTTCA
>JAJRQS010000268.1 GCA_024280135.1 Bacteroidota bacterium
ATTATAATTAATAGAACCATTATTTCCAGCACTAGGCACAACCGTAATATTATTAATGGCTAGCGCAGTTGGTTCTCCTACTTGCGTAGAAAAAGTACTCGTCAATCCATTGACATCTGTAATGGTCAAATTATAAGTTCCGGCTACTAGCATATTATAAACAATAGGAAGTGTGGTCTGTGCAGCACCAATTCCTGTAACCGAATAAGGAGCCATTCCACCTACAATATTAGATATTGTTATTGAACCAGAAGCCTCACCGTGACAGTTTGCATCCATAGTCGTAAAGGTAGGTACGGGTAAACTCGCATTCATTACTTCAAATGATTTCACAATCGTACAGCCATTTGCATCCGTAACAACCAAAGTATATGTCCCAGGAATTAAGTTAGAAATATTTTGTTGTCCATCATAAGCATCGTCTGTCCAATCAAAGCTATAACTAGGTGTTCCTCCTGACACAGTATAACTAATAGAGCCATTATTTCCAGCACTAGGCACAATTGTAATATTATTAATGGCTAGCGGATCTGGTTCTCCCACTAGGACATCCATACTCGTCACAACCATATTGGCATCTGTTATCATCAAAGTATAAGACCCAGCAGTTAAATTGTTATAAACAATCGGTAAACTAGATTGTGCGTTGCCAATTCCTGTAACCGTATAAGGAGCAGTCCCCCCCGTAATAGCCGAAATGGTTATTGACCCAGAAGATTCTCCATGACAATTAACAGGGTTAACAGAATAAGTGGCTTCTGGAGAACCTGTCACTATAATATTGTAGGGTCCAGCTATTGCGGCACAACCATTTGCATCCGTAACCGTCACTGAATAAACACCAGCAGCAGCTCCTGTCAAATCTTCTTCCATAGTACCTCCTGTCCACAAATAAGATAATGAACCCGTTCCACCCATAGCTGTAATATTCACAGCGCCATTATTCATTCCAGAATCTTCATTGACAATGCCATCCAATTGAACACTAATAGGTGCAGGCTCGACCAGACTAAAAGGTAAAACTATTTGAGCACCCGTTCCATCCGAAACTGTTACTGAATAAGAACCTGCGCCTAACCCCGTAGGAGAAGATCCAGATAAATTATTGGGCGCCCATTGATAAGAATAGGGCATTGTCCCCCCTGTAACATTTAAAGTAATTGTTCCCGAAGTCGCTCCATTACAACTAGGGTTTGTAAAAGTCCCTGCAGCTTCTAATGTCTTTATTTCTAAAACCATTGTTGCCGTACATGCATCATCATCTGTCACCACTACTGAATAGTTACCCGCAACTAAATTATTGATACTAGAGGCATCCGCAAAAGGGCTGCCAGGTCCTGTCCAAGCATAAGCATAATTACTTGATCCACTAGGTACTATTTCAATACTACCGTTCCCCCCTGGAGGGTTTGCTTCGTTAACCAAAGAAACTAGGCTGAGTGTAAATCCAGATGCAGTCAAGACAAAAGTTTCAGATGCCGTTTCCCCATTTGAAGTAACTGTTACATTATAGGTACCTGCCCCTAGACCTGATAATGAAGCGCCAGTATGTGGTCCTCCTGGACCTGTCCAAGCGTATGTATAGGTACCATCTCCCCCAGTTGGTGCTAGCTGTATGCTACCATCATTAGTCGCATTACAACTAAGATTATTCACGGTTGAGTTTATGACGATTGGTGGGTTTGAGCTAGGCACTGTTAAGCTACCATTATTTGTTGTTAAAACAATATTTCCATCGCTATTTGCTGAAGAATAAGCAATAGGAGACTCTGTAAATGTAATCGGGCTGACATCACCAGGATTACCGATTACATCAAAACAAACATCCAATAAAACAGTCCCATTTGGATACGTAATGGGTGTGGCGTTAAAACTAAAATAAATGTACCCTAGTTCTCCATTTGCTACTGTATTTTCATTTAATGCACCCAATGGGTTAGAGCCACCTGGCACATTCGCAATAGTAGTACCCGTATAAGTCAATATATCTTTATCCCAAGCCAAACTAAAGCTTACACTTGTTATATTTGTAAAATTATCTACTGTTACAGGTACACAAACATTGGTCCCAGACGCTCCTGTAACATCGGGAATACTTACGACCAAATCACTCCCATCACTATTAATACTAAACGAGCCATCCGTAAATAAACCACCAATATTACCGTTGTTATTTTCTACCGTTGTCACAATGGGGCTATTCCCAAACGTGATAGGTGTGCTCGTTGATGCAGCACCTGCCGCAACATAACAAACACTAAATAAGACATCATTTGGAGCTAAAGTCACTCCTGTTGCTGAGCTAAATTCAAAGCCTAACTTTCCTGTTTGAGTCGAATTAAAAGTAGCAGAAGATAAAGCACTATTCAAAGCCATTGTATTGGCAAATGTGGCAATACTATTATCCCAGTCTAAACTAAAATCCAATTTTGTTATATCTGTAAAATCGGATAGTACAGACACTTCCGCACAAGCGGTCGTCCCCATATCCGCACTAATCATTTCTACAGCTAGCTGCACAGGAAGTCCATTATTCGCAGGTAATCCAGTAATCTTTGCTGTATCACTGACAATTACATACTGATCTAAGGCTGCCGTTAAAAATTCGTCTCCAGTCAAATAAACCTCAGTCATTCCTTCTGCCTGCACGACAAAGGGTATTTCAAATAAAACACCAGATAAGTTTTGATCTGTTCCGCCTACCCAAGCAAAAGATAACGTATCCTCTTCTATTTGCCCTTGCACATTTTGGTTAGCCGCATATCCTCCCCCTGCTCCCGTATTAAATATAGGGTTGACATTGGTTAGTGGATTCGAAGAATCAGATGTATGTATAATCGTCTTATCCCATTCAAAGCCTAATTGTACTGCTGCTATGGGTTCTGTCCCAGTTATTTCTAAAGCAACGTTTACCGTACTACCTATTTCCGCAGATGACACGGATGGATTAAAGTGCAAAAAGATGGTATCTGGTACAATGGCCGGAGTAACCATAAAACTACCATTCGTGAAAGTATGCCCAATGGCTCCAGTACTATTTTCAACGACCGTTGCAGTTGGATTTTCTCCAAAAACAATAGGAGTAGAAGACCCAGCTGCTCCATCAGCTACGTAGCAAGCACTAAATAAAACATCACCTGCTGATAAGTTTACCCCCGTAGTAGAAGCAAAATTAAAGCCCAATTTCCCTGTTTGAGTTGTATTGAAGGTTGCTCCAGATAAGCTACTATTCAAAGCCATCGTATTACTAAAGCCAGCTATTGGATTATTCCATTCTATGCTAAAATCTAATTTTGTAATATCTACAAAATCAGCTGTTACCGTTACATCCGTACAAGCCGTTGCGCCTTCTATCGCAGAAACAGAAGCCACGTCTAATTGTAAAGGATTGGCGGCTGAGCCATTTGTCCCCGTAATGGTAGCAGTTTGAGTAGTCACTGTATATTCAGCGAAGTTCCCATCTATAATTTCAGTCCCTGCAAAATACAAATCCGTAGAACCTACTGCTTGAATGACAAATGATATCTGGAATAATGTACCCGTTACATTCACTGCCGGTATTTCTACAGACACAAATGCCATGGTATCCGCACTACTTTGATTCGCACCAAATCCAGTAAAATTAGGATGCACATTTTGAACAGGCATCATCGGATCAACCGTCTTGATAATAGTACTATCCCATTTCAATCCAGCTTGAAATCCAGCAATTTCGTCCATTCCCACCCCTTCTACCGTAACAGTAACGATGTCTCCAACAGCAGCGGAGCTAACCAGTGGGTTAAAATTCATGGTAACTTGGGCTCTGACTCCAAAGGAGAAAACAGTAGCCAATAAGGTAATAATTAGTAATTTTTTCATCATTTTTAAGCGTTTGGGATGAAGATAGTTATTGGATTATTAATTTTTGCGTAAGCACTCCTTGAAAACTCCTTACGGAAAAAAGATATATACCAGCGTCGGGAAAAATATCCCTATCGATTTGTATTGTTTGTTGTCCTATGACTTTTTTGATTGATTCTACTTTGATCTCTTTTCCCGCAAGGTCATAGATAGACCAGCTTAAATCTACCTGTTTATCGGTTAAAATCTGAACAAAAATATTACTTGAAGCTGGATTAGGAGAAAGAGAAAATTGTGCTATTTCTTTAATTATTGTTGTGGTAACTGGCGTTATTTGCACTTCACCAGCAGTAGTCATTACAGCGACAGGGTTGCTATTAGAAATGGCTGCCACCTTCAAGTTTCCACTATCAACAAATTCAAGGGTAGTGCTAGCACCTGCCTCTCCAATGGTCTTAAATTTAAGTCTCATTAAGGTAGCACCGTCTTCTAGGCTTGATTCTGACGTACTATGTATCCATAAAAACTTTAAAATTCCTTCACTTAATAGGTCATACCCATACGGACTCCCTCCAAAGCCAGGTGGCAATCCTAATGTATCTGTATCCACAAATTCAATGACACTAGTATCCCATTGCAAAGCAAAGCCAATGGAACTAATGTCCGTGAAACCATTCACAACCGTTATTTCTAATAAGAATTCTTGATTTGGATCTTGAGAAAGCGTAGGCGCTTGTAAGGTCACTTGACTGTGAAGCCCACTGTACGTAAGAAAGGATAATAGCAAAAGGATAAGCCTTGCCATGCGAATTTCGGTTTTGGTCAACAAAATATCAATAGAAACATACATTGTTTCTATCTAAAAATAAGGAGACAAAATCTGCAAGACCTATCTTTGGGAAAATAGGAGCGATATGTTCATGGTCTTCTTTAATTTCTCCATCGCTTAAAAAACGATA
>JAJRQS010000269.1 GCA_024280135.1 Bacteroidota bacterium
AGAGAAAGAAATAGACTTCGAGTTTGAAAATCGCCCATACGAATTCGAAGACTTGGAAACAGGTGAACGCATAAAACTACAACCCAACCAAATCAAAGAATATTACACGGAACAAGTTCAACAGTACACCAATGACTTAAAAATGAAATGTCTTCAATACAAAATTGATTTTGTTGAAGCAGATATAAACAAAGGTTTTCGGGAAATTTTACAAGCGTATTTGATTCGTCGAAAGAAAATGCTTTAATCCTTATCCTCGTTATTATGTATTCTTGTCAGGTGATAACCTTCTAAAGGAAATTATCGGTTAACATTCTATTAAAAGAACTCCTGTAACTAAACCCAATCCCCCACGTCCTACCCACAAATCAGTTAAACTCACTAAAACTAAAGGACATGAAATACACATTCGTTTTAATGCTCGCTTTCTTGGCTACATTTGGATATAGTCAAGATACTACTGACGCAAAAGTTGACACCACTAGAATCAAAATTGGGGGAACTCAAGTGATTATTATATCTGATAAAGATAAGGAAGAGAAAGTGGAAAAAAAGACTACGAAAGTCAGCTCCACAGATACGACTTCCGTAAAAAAGAAAAAGAAGAAACACCGAAATAAAAAATCAATATGGAGTGGCTTGCAATTGGGCATAGCGAGTTTTGAACAAATAGGAAATGGAACAAATGCTCCAGATCCGCTTTGGGAACAAGATGTCAGTAGAAGCAGACACTTTGCGTACAACTTTTATTCTAGAAGAATGGACTTAGGTACGCCTTATGTAGGTTTATCCACTGGATTGGGCGTTGAATTTTATAGATATGCCTTCAATCAAAATGTCCGTGTATCTCACAATAGTGATAAAACTTGGACTACATTAGACACCCTTAATCAACTAACCAAAAGTTACTTAAAAACAACCCATTTAACACTACCCCTCATACTTGAATTCAACACAAAAAAAGATGCTGATGATGGATTCCGTCTTGCCATAGGTCTAGAAGCAGCTTATCTTTTAAGGGCTAAAACAAAAGTTCAATACAAGAGAGATGGACAAAGACAAACAGACAAAGCAAGAGGCAATTTTAATATTGAGCCTTTTAAGTTTTCTCCAACTGTGATTCTTGGGTATAAAAACCTTTCCTTTTATGGTAAAGCGGATTTAAATCCCCTATTTAAAACTGGAAAAGCGCCTACCATTAACACAGGTTCTCTAGGGCTTATGTGGAGTTTTCATTAAGCTCTTAAAACTTTCCAAAAGCAAAGTGCTTTTGGAAAGTTTTAATATTGTTCCTTCTCATTAGGGAAGTCAACATCTCGTACATCTTGGATATACTGCTCGACAGCTATCTTAACATCATCATACAGACTTAAATATCTACGCAAAAAACGAGGACTGAAATCCTTCGTAATCCCAAGGAGGTCATGAGATACAAGTACTTGACCATCTGTCCCACTACCTGCTCCAATACCAATCGTCGGAATGTGTAATTGCTTAGAGACTTCTGTTGCTAAGCTTGCAGGAATTTTTTCTAATACTAAGCCAAAGCAACCGATATCCTGCAACATTTTAGCTTCTGTGATTAGTTTTTGCGCTTCTGCTTCTTCTTTAGCTCTGACTTGGTAAGTTCCAAATTTGTATATGGATTGTGGGGTCAACCCCAAATGTCCCATTACGGGAATACCCGCTGACAATATCCGAACAATCGATTCTTTTATCTCCTCTCCTCCCTCTAATTTAACAGAATGGGCTCCAGATTCTTTCATGATACGAATAGCAGATTCCAGTGCTTTTCTAGAATTTCCTTGATACGTACCAAAAGGCAAATCTACGACAACCAAAGCACGCTTAATGGCTCTAATGACTGATGATGCATGGTAGATCATCTGATCTAAAGTAATGGGTAAGGTCGTTTCATGTCCTGCCATCACATTAGAGGCCGAATCTCCCACTAATATTACATCAATCTTCGCATCGTCATAAATGCGTGCCATTGAATAATCATAAGCAGTCAACATGGCTATTTTTTCCCCTTTTTCCTTCATATTATGAAGCACATGGGTGGTTACTTTCTTTACTTCTTTGTGTATTGACATGGCGCTCTATTTTTTTCTGTACAGTCCGAATTCATCCGCAAGAAACGATGTTTTAGACAAAAAGTAACAATATTCTGTCTAAAATTCGATAAATGAATACAGTACTGCATTCATTCTGACTTCGTTATCACAATATATTGTACTTTTGCTTTCCAATTTGCGCAAGCTCATATCAACCTAAAAAAAATATATGAAATATTTACGTCTGATAGTGATATTTATCATTTTGAGTTTAGTTTGGTCTTCCTGTGACAATGAACTAGATTTGACGGCTCCGTGGAAAGACATCCCCATTGTCTATGGTATGCTATCTCCATCTGATACCGCTCAGTACATACGGGTGGAAAGAGGATTTATTGATAAAGAACAGAGTCCTCTGGAATTTACGAAAAATCCAGATTCTATCTATTACCAAAATGCCACTGTGCAAATAAAAAACCTTGCTACAGATGCCGTCTATTCGCTCACGAGAGTGGATGCAAACTTGGAGGGGTTTCCTCGAGATACAGGCGTATGGGCGCAATCTCCAAATTATGTTTACAAAATA
>JAJRQS010000270.1 GCA_024280135.1 Bacteroidota bacterium
GCCCAATTTCCATTCCAATCATTGGTGTAGCCGATGCCTCTATAAACTCTATTTCCCCATCGATTATAGACTTCCACTACGTTGTTTGGGTAGTTTTCTATATTGGCAATATAAAACACATCATTTGCTCCATCTCCATTTGGAGATACGGCTGTAAAGACAACGATATCATCGCATAAGACACAGATTTCGGCAAACGCTTCCGAACATCCATTGTTATTACAAACGATGTATTGAATCTGTTCTGTTCGTTCACAAACGTCATCATATGGACTATAAGTAATCGTATAATCCAAGTTTAATGTGATGGTTCCATTCAAAGGTGTGTTCACAAAGTACATCGTATCAATTCCGCCCCAAGTAGTGTCATTGGCTAGAATGTCAAAGACTTGTGGCGTGTTCATATAGACACACATACTGTCATCATTGGCTATAGGAAAGCCATCATACGGGACGACTTCTGTACAGAAATTGAATGTATCGCATAGACCAAATTCGTCGCAGATTACATAACAAGAAGAATCTTTTCCCAATTCAATACCCGTGTATTCCACACAATAAGTAGAATCATTGTAGGTGTATTCTACTGCTGTAGCATCGGGATTGTTACAAATATCTGAGACGCTTTCAATTTTTCCTGGAAAGTATTCTGATAGGCAGAATTCCATATCTTGATTGATGAAAATCGTTTCCGTAATACAGCTAGTTGGTGTATTTGGATTGTAGTCTTCGCAACTAACCGTTAAGTTTACAGTATCAGCACAAACATTTACAGTATCAAAAACTATTAATTCATAATTACCCATTCCCATGGCTAATTGACTTTGTCCATATGTTATGCTTTTTCCGAAAGGAATGTTTAAATTGAATCCTGAAGAATTTGTAACAGTAAGTGTCCCATATTTATTAAAAATAGCACCGCCCCAAAGTATTTCAGCATTGTTATCGTAATACCAATTTCCGAATTTGTCCCAAGTAGATATTTGGGCTAGGAATTCAGTAATATTATTTACCGTAGCTTGATAAGATTGATTGTTATAAGTCCAGTCAATGTCAAAAGGACCTGTTGCCGTATTGAAACCATTTAGACTGTAAATGCCTATAGAATCCGCATTTGGTGCAACTAAATTATTAACTTTTGTTCCATTCAAAATTACATGGTAATTAGAAAGGTTTTCATATGCAATATGCAATGGAAAATTAGCTTCTAATCCACATATAACCAGATAGTTAGCATTGTCTTCAGAAATATCTATAATAGGGCAGGGTACGGTGTCAATTTTGGGAGTAACGGTAATCGTTATGGTATCCAAATCTGCACAACCATTATCCCCGAGCGCTTCAATCGCATAGGTCGTAGTAACTGAAGGTGTCGCAGTAGGATTGATAATAGTAGCATCATCAAGATCCGTAGGAGGAGTCCAAGTGATTACAGTCGGAATGTTTGTTGTTAAAACACCATTTATGAGAACAGACTCTCCTGTGAAAATAGTTGTGTCCATAGGAAGCGTTACCATTGGTGATTCTAAAACAGTTATATTAAGTGTATCTGCGCTGACTGGACAAGGGTCTCCGGTGGCCGTTGCAATAATACTTGTTTCTGTAAGTGCTGGTGTGTAGAGGACTGGATTACCCACTCCGATTGTATTACCCGATGGTAAAGTAGTCCAAGTAATATCATCAAAGCCGTCAGCCATTAATTGTACAGATTGACCGGCACATTGAGAAGGTGAAACGGACGCTGCAATAGTCACAATCGGACTTCCTTTTTTATGAATATCATAAGCATCTAATGGGCTTGTAATGACATCTACTGTACAATTATTTCCTGTAGCCACACATAGCTCTTGTGTCTCGAATATGCCAATGAACGCAATTGGAAAATCTAACGAAGCACAACCAACTGCATCGGCGTTTAACTGGAAGCTAAATGATTCGGTCATGTTAGTTGTGAGTCCTTGCGGTAAATCCCATTCTAGCGTTGTTATTCCATTATTTACGGTAATAGTAGGTTCTCCTACAGCCCATCCAGCTGTAGCACTATTGGGAACATAAGCAATACCAGCTGATAGTAAAACTCTGATTTTGTCGTTGGGTCCAGTAGTTGCGGTTCCTTGATTGGTTATCATCACCGTAACAGGAAATTGACTAGTAATAGTATCGGGTAAAGTTGGATTAATTAGGATCGTATGTGCTGGATCTGTTTCACTTCCAGTAATAAAAAACGGGAATGTTGTGAATCCTGTTGTGTCCGTAGAGGTACCGCAGAACTGTTGTCCGTGAATACTAATTTGTGTTGAGAGCCCACTCGTGTATCCGCAATCTGATAATAGTTCATATTTAATGACTATTTCATTTGAGTCATTGGGCATTGTGAGGTTTACCTCATTTAGCCCGTTTGCCAATAGCTCTGGATATGGTGTAAATGGAGTGAACGTATAAATATCTCCATAAATCGTAGTACTTAGGTAAGTAGGTTCACTGCCTAAAGGCTGAAAACCAGCAGACTTGGGCCAGGCAATTTCAAAGCTACCCGGTACAATATTTAAATCTGGAGGCAAGGTGAACTCAATATTCATATTTTCATAAATGCCAAGTTGAGTATTTTTAATCTCTAGCTCAACGGGTATATTTGAACAAAAGGGAGTGGATGTAAATCCACTTGTTTGGATGATGGATAGTAGTGGCTCTACACTTCTAGCTTTTACCGTTAATTCGGTTTCAGGGCAATAATTATGTTGTGTTTGGTCAAAAGCACTACAATTCCATCCAGTTCTTATTTTTGCTTCGACTTCTCCACAATCGATTAATTGCCCTGTAATGACAATAATGTTACAAATGTCATTAGTAGTATTTCCTCCTGAAGCTCTGAGTAGTCCATTAGTATTGGCATAGAAACCTCCAGTTCCATCATCTATTACAGGAAGATTGATGATGTTTCCGGCATCAGTAATATCCTCCATCTTTAGGATATTGATATTCGTAGAGATGTCTTCAATGGACAGCCAAGAGACAATTGCATCCGCATAACTTGTTGTATTACAGTGTCTTATGTTCCATTTGAATATATCTCCACTAGCATCAGTGGTGGGGCTGCCTAGATTTTCTAGGCTAATTTCTGGTGGGTCGGTATAAACAATATCATTATTGTTTGAAAAAGTGCTATCGACTAAACAAGCTCCATTATTAATATTAAAAACATGGTAGTTTGCTTTGTAGTGGATTTTAGCTTGGAAAGGGTAGTGGTTGAGTGGTTTTGAACCACCGCCCCCACCAGTCAAAGATTCACATTTGGGTACAGCAACAATTCTTAAAGTAAAAGCTGCAGTATTAATATTTATTAATGAAGGTAAGAGTGATAACGTATCAAAATTGGCTGCAAAATGACCTGAATTATCCAGCTGTCCAATATCATAAAAAGTATTTCCCAGTAAAGGATGGTCATAGAATCTTGCCTGTACGGTCAAGTCACTAAAACCATTTTGAAGACGCAAAGCATCATAGTCAATGGTGATTGAATCAATGCCAACTGCTGGTCTATGCTCATTGACAAATTCATCTGCATATAAATTGAATACAGGTATTACTTTGAATTGTAAGAATGCTGTATCACATCCACTGGGCAGATCAGAATTATTAGGAGAAGTGACTAAGGCTGTATTTCTTGCGACCCTCACTTGATCACCATAAGTACCACAAGTAATTTTTGCAGCTTGGTTGACATAGAATCCCGCTTTTAATTCTGGAACTAAGTAAAACTGATTCAGGATGGGGCCGTCTCCATTGACGACGAAGTACAAATGTCCTGTCACTTCA
The DNA here is from genome assembly GCA_024280135.1 of Bacteroidota bacterium. Classification (GTDB taxonomy): domain Bacteria; phylum Bacteroidota; class Bacteroidia; order Chitinophagales; family Saprospiraceae; genus HyVt-613. The sequence continues at coordinate 3,817 of JAJRQS010000270.1, forward strand.
TCAGCTGCCTGAATGTTAATGCCGCAACCCTGTAATGAAGCTTCTAGATTAAAATCTAAATATTTATATGGATCTGCTGTCGTAACGGTTGTCAAACTGTTTAATGGTATTTCGCAAGTTGTAGTAGTTGCGCCACTTTTTATTTCTAAGTACCCTCTACCATATTTAAATACATCCTTTACGCCGAGTTCATAAAGTGGATTAGCATAGGACATATCTATACCGATATTATTTCCTGAAAAGGCCGCTCCAGCTATACCCGTTACAGTCATTTTCATGGTGTCACAGTTCAATGCTGATTTTGTATTTGCCGTAAGGGGGTCAATAGGGGTCGTATAAGTAGCATCTGTAAACCCAAACGTCGTCCTGGACATGTCCATTCCACTAGTCTTGATGCCATTGTCACAAGTAGGAGCTGTTGGGCATGGAGGATTATTTACGTGTATATATGTACCTGTGATATTGGCGCAATACCAAATATGCTTACAGGCACAATCATCGCACATATAGCCAAATTCTCCAACCATATTTACTTCACCATCTTGAGCGGTACAATCTGCTGTAAAAGCTAAAGATAATTCATATTCTCCAAGCATCGACTCAATTGGGCTAGGCGCAAATTTTATAGTAAGCGTATCATTTGACATGCTGCTAGAAACTAACGGATGATCAATGAAGGGCCGCTTAAGCGTGGTATTGGCTGCATCCAATGTAATGCCTTGCGGCAAAACCATTTGAACATAGTAGTTGCCATTGGTACAACCTTGGTCAAAATTAAAAAAGATTCTATTTTGAATATGTTTTAGATAAAAAATCTCACCCGTACCCGCTTCGGTATCTGGCGTCGTATAGTTTTCAACATCAACCGCTAGATTTGTAATGGTCAAGTAATTAAGGTTTGCTTCTTGCTGCGGTGTGTTGCAGGGATCGTCATAGTCTAGCAATGCTGATAAATGTGTAACAAAAGAAGTATCACAGTTTGTGGATAAATCAAAGACACTTGCTCCACAATTTAGGTCATACGC
>JAJRQS010000271.1 GCA_024280135.1 Bacteroidota bacterium
CCATAGGTGTTTAATACCGTTCCATTAACTGGAATATCGATAAAAACATTCCCGCCTATGTCAGCACCAGTACACTGAGCATAAGCAGCGACCGAGGCAAGAAGTAAAATAGAAAAAAGAAGCATTTTTTTCATCAGAAAAAGATTTAAATTATGTGATTTGCGTATTTTTGGTTTGTATTACCAGTATCTTACGGAACACATTCCAAAATGTTCTAATCTATAAAACAGTAAAAAACACAACAAAAACAGTATATTTACGTCTAATACTAGCTAACTCAAACAAGCATGACGACCCGAAACCTATTAATTGTCCTCACAACCTCTTTAGCAAGTGCTATTATCGCAGTCTTGCTATATGCCTTTGTCATCGAAAAGAAAAACCTGCAGCGGGAGACCTACCTTCCGGTAAAATTTGCGTCCTATGACGATGCCATCTTCTCTGGCAAGTTGCAACGCAAATTCCTATCCTCCTCTCCTACTAATTTTATAGAAGCCGCTAAGCTTGTCACCCCAGCAGTCGTGAATATCAAAGCGATGCAAGGAGTGGGTTCTACTATTTGGGGAAGAGGCAGCGGATCGGGTGTAATTATTTCTCCCGACGGATTCATCGTGACTAACCTACATGTCGTGGACAATAGTGCTGAAATCAAAATTGCATTAGACGATGAAAGAGAATATAAAGCGAAAATTGTCGGAATAGATCAAAGTTCAGACATTGCTTTATTAAAAATAAAAGCCATCAATCTACCCCATATCATTATTGGGAATTCTGATTCTGTACATGTAGGGGAATGGGTACTCGCTGTTGGTAATCCTTTCAATTTAAAATCAACTGTAACCTCGGGCATCATCAGTGCCAAAAGTAGAAATATTAACATCCTAGATGCCGACAATCCCATCGAATCTTTTATCCAAACAGATGCAGTCATCAACCCCGGAAATAGTGGAGGTGCATTAGTCAACACCAATGGAGAACTCATTGGGATAAATACCGCAATCATAACAGAATCAGGTCGTTATGAAGGATATTCTTTTGCAGTACCTTCAAACTTAGTCAGAAAAGTTGTTAAAGATATCAAAGAATTTGGAGAGGTAAAACGTGGATTTTTAGGCATTAACATCAAACCCGTAGATGATAAATTAGCCAAAAAACTCGGCATGAACATGCCTAATGGAGTGGCCATCACAAGAGTCGTCAAAAACAGTGGTTCGGCTATTGTAGGACTACGTGTTAATGATGTAATATTAAAAATAAACAACAAAGAAATAAATTCCACTCCAGAGCTACAAGAGATTGTTGCACGCTATCGACCTGGCAATAAATTAGTCGTGGATATTGTCAGAGATGGACACCCACAACAAATATCAATTAAATTACAAGGCATCCGAAAAGAAGGTAAAAATTTCGCTGCGAAACTAAAACCCTATTTCAAAAAATATGGTTTCGAAGCCCGAAATTTAACTACTTCTGAAAAGCGAATTAGTGGCACTGAAGGCATCAAAGTCATCTCCATCACCAAGGGCAAAAAGATTGCTAAGACCAATATGGAAATTGGCTACATCATCACTTCTGTTAATAATAAACCCATCCACGGATTATATGATTTACTTACCACTTTTTCTGATTTAGAGGATGATGACATCACCTTTGAGGGGATTTATGAGGAATATCAAGGGATTTATCAATATTCGTTTTAGTTTGCCTCCTATCGGGGTATGCGTTTATAGACCTCCGGCTCTAGTAGTAGAATGATGGTACAGATTGAGCAGATTGCTGCATATCCTCGATTTCTCTGTATCGCAAAAAAAGCTTACATTTGCTAAAAAAAACATGAGTTATACATCTAAGGATTATATCCACCTCGAAGATAAATTTGGCGCACACAATTATCACCCTTTACCCGTTGTGTTGGCAAAAGGAAAAGGTGTTTATGTTTGGGATGTTGAAGGCAAGAAATATTTTGATTTTTTGTCTGCCTATTCTGCTGTTAATCAAGGACATTGCCATCCTAGAATTGTGAAAGCCCTGACAGACCAAGCACAAGTACTGACCTTGACATCAAGAGCTTTTTATAATGACATGCTAGGCAAATATGAGCGACACATCACGTCTTTCTTTGGATATGACAAAGTACTGCCCATCAATACAGGTGTTGAAGCTGTCGAGACAGCTATTAAATTAGCCCGCAAATGGGCATACAAGGTCAAAAAAGTACCCACTAACCAAGCAAAAATCATCTTTGCAAGTGGTAATTTTCATGGACGCACCCTTGGGGTCATCTCTGCTTCCATCGATCCAGATGCCACCAATGATTTTGGCCCTTTCCTTCCAGGGATAGAGATTATTCCTTACAATGATATAGAAGCTTTGGCGCAAGCACTTAAAGATCCAAATGCAGCGGCTTTTCTAGTTGAACCGATTCAAGGGGAAGCGGGTGTCGTTGTACCCGATGCTGACTATTTGCCTAAAGCATACGAATTGTGCCAAAGTAGCAATGCATTGTTTATTGCGGATGAAGTACAAACAGGTATTGCACGTACAGGAAAATTATTAGCGTGTGATTATTTTGATTTCAAACCTGATATTTTGATTCTTGGAAAAGCCTTGTCTGGCGGTGTCCTACCTGTTTCAGCAGTACTTGCAGATGATGCGGTGATGATGACTTTGAAGCCTGGAGAGCATGGTTCGACCTTTGGAGGGAATCCGATGGCCTGTGCCGTAGCTATGGAGGCACTAGACGTTATCAAAGAAGAGAACCTTGCGGAAAATGCTGCCATACTAGGAGACATCTTTCGTAAAAAAATGGAAGAATTAATTGCCAAAAATGATTTAGTTACTTTTGTTCGAGGAAAAGGACTTTTGAATGCTATTGGCATTAATGATACTGAAGATAGTGATACGGCTTGGCGGATTTGCCTGGCATTAAGAGATAATGGCCTTCTAGCGAAACCAACCCATGGTAATATCATACGTTTTGCTCCGCCATTGGTGATGACTGAAGCTGAACTATTGGAATGCACCGAAATCATTTCAAAGACTATTCTTGAATTTAAGAAATAATACTCCTTACTATTACAAATTAATCAATGAAGAAAATTGGACTGATTTCGGATACCCATAGTTATATGGATGAGCCCATTTTGGAATTTTTTAAAGATTGTGATGAAATCTGGCATGCTGGGGACATTGGAGATCCGTTGGTCACTGATACGCTTGCTAATCTCAAAAAACTTCGAGCCGTCTATGGCAATATTGATTCGCCTGAGTTGAGACATCAATTTCCCCTCAATCAAATTTTTGAAATAGAAGGCGTTAAGGTGTTGATTACCCATATCGGAGGATATCCTGGGCGATATAATAAGCGTGTAAAAGATTTATTATTCAAAGAAAATGTAGATCTTTATATTTGTGGGCACTCCCATATCTTGAAAGTCGTACACGATCCTCTGTTTGATTTATTACACATCAACCCCGGGGCTGCGGGCATCATTGGTATTCACCGTGTTCGGACAGTGATTCGGTTCACTATTGGAGGTGAAGAAAAAATTAGTGAATTACAAGTTGCTGAATTGGGAGATAGAGATAAGCCGCGGGCTCGGTAATTACTTTTTTAAAAAACGTTAAGGGCATCAAGCTGATTTTTAGCAACCATTGCACCCTTAACGTTTTTAGAAGTATCCTAAATTTTAACAACCAAACCTAGCAAGAAGTTGATACCTGCTTGTGGATACAAGCCAACTTGTGAATAAGTCCCATTCCCTTCACGTTGATCATAGGGTCCTAAATATTCATTTGCCGTACGGTATCGATAAGCCCACCCATTTGCAGAATATTTTTGATTGAAGAGATTTAGTACTTTTAAATTCAACAAATATTCTACCTTCTTTTTACTTAATAAATAGTTGATTTGCAAGTCGTTATAAAGATAACTCTTCAAAGACGTGGCGTCATTGGATGTATTATCTAGATATTGTTTCCCTACATATTTGCCCGCAAGGGATGCGTTCAATTTATTATCAAGCAATGAAAAATTAAAGGCTAGTGCGGCAGTAATATTTGGAGAAAAAGCCAAGTTTGTATTTTCGTGCAAGACCGTTTCTTGTGCCCAGGTATCCCAATTATCGATGTACTCAGTAAACGTTTTAATTTTATTTTTACTTAGTGTAAGATTTCCCGAAAGACCTATTAAATTGGATATTTGGTAAGCTGCATTTGTTTCTACACCTAAGCGATAACTCTTTGGCACATTCACCCGAGCATACTCCCCTACTTCTGTTAATTTACCCGTTAAGACCAATTGGTTTTTATAGTTCATTAAAAAGCCATTGACTGCATAGCGAAATTGACCATGTTGCTTACGCATACCCAATTCCCAATCAATCAACCTTTCTGCTTTTGGCTTTCTCGAAATCGGGTTGGAGCGATAATCATTCCGATTGGGTTCTCTATGCCCAACGGCCATCGACGCATAAAATAACTTTCCGCCCATAAGCACTGACCCACCGACTTTTGGATTAAAGAAATGATGTTTTACAGTACTAGGCAAGATCCCTCCACCATCTTCTATCCCAACAAAAGCATATTTAACTTTTCTATATTGTAAATCAATGTAAGCTTTATAATAATTTAAGAAGGACTTTTCTGCTTTTGCATAAATATTAAAATCATTCTTTTTTGCTTTATTTCGATAGTATTCGTGACCTTGCGGAATGCCTGATTGTTGTGCCCAGACCACCTTACCAAAATGATCCCCAAGATACTCATTCCATCCACCTCCAATATCAACTTTTGCCCAAGTGGGAATCGTAATATTAATAACAGATCCATAAAAATCATTATCCAACCACTTACGTCGGATCAAATCAGACTCCTCAACGAGAACACCTCCCGTAAACAAACTGTCACTACCATATATAAAAACATTTTGACCCTTTTTAAACTGCTCATAATATCCTTCACCTTTAGTATAGTGCAAGGCCGCATTTATTTTAATATCATCAATTCGATTTGCATAAATGGCTTGATAATGTGTTTGTTTATAATTATCTACTTGGTCAGGATGTGGTTTATCTGAGCGTTCTTGCCCCGCTTCATTATACGTTCTCAGTGAATCAATTCCTACGTAATTAAGAGGCACACCATACCAACTTTGGTAAGTGATTTCATGACCAGAAAACATGTTTAATTTTAGGGAAGATTGGTTATGGCTGAAATTTGCCGAAAGGAAATAGGAGTTAAGACTAGAAGCCGCTCTATCAATATAACCAGCTGATTTTATGCGACTTACACGCCCCGTAAAGGATAGTTCATCTTCACTTTTTTTGTCAAGTAAGTTTCCCGTACCCGCTTCTAAACTATATTTCTGGGTCTTAAAAGAACCGACGGTTGAAGCTAATATTAAGCTAGGTTTGGGGCTTGCCATTTTAGTATCCACATTGATGGTTGCCCCAAAAGCACCTGCGCCATTTTTGGATGCCCCCACACCCCTTTCTATTTCTATGCTATTTGCGGAAGCCATAATATCTGGCAAATCTACCCAATAAACTTGGTGAGATTCTGAATCATTTAAAGGAATTCCATTGACTGTTACATTGATATTCGTCTGATCAGAACCACGTACACGTATAGCAGTATAGCCCACGCCTCCACCTGCATCTGAAGTCACCACTGCCGAGGGTGTCATTTTTAATAAAAAGGGAACATCTTGCCCCAAGTTTTGCTTTTCAATTTCTTCCTGATGAATCTTTTGGAGCGTAAAAGGTCTTCTGTCATAAGTAATAACTGGGCAGGCTATAACCCTTGTATCTTCCTCCAATTCAAAATACAATGCTACTATTTCTCCTTCTTGAACATTGACGTTTTCTATTTTTTTAGTCGTATAACCTATATAAGAGGCCTTCACCGAATAATTTCCGGGATCTAATTTCATCATATAATTTCCATCCAAATCCGTAGATGTTCCAAGCACTTTTCCATCAGGCAAAACAATCGAAATATTAGCAAAAGAAAGCGGTTCTCCTTCAATAGCACTAACTTTTCCTTTTAGCACACCCTGAGCTGCAAGAGAAAACGAAAAAATAAAAATTAAAGCAATTACTCCAATAACACGCATCCTTCATCATTTACTGGGTATGCATATAGAGATAGACGACCGATTGGTCTAGCTTCCTTCCCAACATTACTTGGGCAGGTTCTATGGGTCTAATCTCAGCCGATGCAATATTGCATGGTTCGGCACCCCGTTAGATAAATGAACATAGGTATATGAGATTGGTTCATTTTGGAATGTATAATTTTGAGCTATCGCATGGTAAATAGCAAGAC
>JAJRQS010000272.1 GCA_024280135.1 Bacteroidota bacterium
TATTTTTGAGATGGACGCTGATTTCTCCCATAACCCAGAAGACTTGCCTCGTTTATATGAAGCTTGCGCCAAACAAGGAGGCGATATGTCGGTGGGCAGTCGCTATACAAAAGGAGGCAAAGTAGAAAACTGGCCTTTTGATCGGATTTTTCTATCCTACGGAGCATCGATATACGTTCGAATGATTACTTGGATGCCCGTCAAAGACCCGACAGCAGGATTTGTCTGTTATACCCGAAAAGTATTGGAGCATTTGGATTTAGACAAGGTTAAGTTTGTCGGATATGCCTTTCAGATAGAAATGAAACTCAGCACTTGGTTTTCTGGTTTTAATATAAAAGAAGTACCCATTACTTTTATTGACAGGGAGCTAGGTGTATCCAAGATGAATACGTCAATCATCAAAGAAGCCATTCTTGGTGTGATTGATTTACGATGGAGAAGCTGGTTTAAACCCAGCACTTTCCCGGGTCGAAAGTTGAAGAAGTAAGCAATTTGTTATACACATAGGAATCGATGAACAAATGAACTACCTTTGCACCATGCAAAAGAAGAACCAACAATCCATTCTAGAAAAACTAAAGATAACCCAGCTAAACCCGATGCAGGAGGAAGCTAGCTTGGCCATTCGTTCCTCCAAAGAAATAGTCTTATTATCCCCAACGGGTACAGGTAAAACACTTGCTTTTTTATTGCCTTTGCTCTCCGAATTAGATCCAACTAGCAAGGAGGTTCAAGTATTGATTTTGGTACCTTCGAGAGAATTAGCCATTCAGATATGGCAAGTCATTCGAGAGATGGGAACAGGATTTAAATCCAATGCGGTTTATGGCGGAAGACCCGTTTCGCAAGACCGACGAGATTTGAAGCACCTACCGGCCATTTTAGTCGGCACACCAGGACGTGTAGCTGACCATTTAAGACGTGGTACTTTTGAAGGGTCTGATGTACAAACTTTGGTTCTCGATGAATTCGATAAGTCCTTAGAAGTAGGATTTGAAAAAGAGATGATAGAGATATTGGAGGAGTTAAAATTTTTGGAAAAGAAAATTTTGACTTCAGCCACCTATGGTGTACAAATACCCAGTTTTGTGCGTATCAAGAAACCTGTAACTATTGACTATTTAGAAGAAAAATCAACACAGCTACAAGTAAAATTAATTCTTTCACCGAGCAAAGATAAATTAGAGACATTAGGGCGAGCCCTCAAACATTTGGGCAATCAGCCCGGTATTGTCTTTTGCAATTTTAAAGATTCCATTCAAAGAATTAGTGATTATTTATTTGACATAGGGATAGAACATGGCTGTTTTTATGGAGGCCTAGAACAACGTGACAGAGAAGAAGCCCTAGTCATGTTTCGGAATGGCACCCATCAGTTATTATTAGCAACAGATTTAGCTGCTCGGGGCATTGACGTTCCAGAGATAAAATTCATCCTACATTACCACTTACCCCAAAGAAAAGAAGAATTCATTCATAGAAATGGGCGTACTGCCCGAATGAATGCGGATGGCACTGCTTATGTATTGAAGTGGGCAAATGAAACAATGCCGGACTTTATTAAAACAAAAGAAATAGAAGAATTACAAGAAGCAGATGTCCCGCCCAGACCCAATTGGAGTACCATCAGAATAACAGGCGGCCGACGAGATAAAATTTCCAAAGGAGATATCGTAGGCTTATGTTTTAAGGTCGGCGGATTAGAAAAGGATCAACTAGGCGTCATTGAGCTAAAGCAAGACTACGCCTTCATCGGTGTGAAAGAAGAGGCTGCAGAAGACTTACGTCAAAAAATAGATCGGCAACGTTTGAAAAAGACGAAGATTAAAGCTTTTATTATTTAAGGACTTACTCTCTTTTAATTATTTTTCCAGAACGCACTGAATCCTTGGAGCGGATGACTACCATATAGAAACCGGCTGGTAAATCTTTGAGGTCTAAATCTATCCCATCTTGTGCATACTCTTTTCTGCGAAACACCACGTTGCCGATGGCATCGACTACATGAATATCTACCTGTTGGGGGATGCGCCAGTCAATATGGCAAGATTGAATTGATGGATTTGGGTATATATCCAACAAATCTTGAAGTGAAGTTTGCACGATAGAAACGGTATCCGTTGTATCGATTACCATCGTATCGACGAAAGGTATATATTCTTCTATCACTTGATTCCAAAATTCTAAAATCCCCACTTTCTTTTCTTCCGTAACGACCCAATCTGGAGTCGGCCCTGGGTGAGCTAAATAAGTAAGATGTTCCCCAATAGCCATCTCCACATCAAATTTAACCACCAAAGTATCCGCTAACGTTTCAACACTAACCGATCTCATGTCTGCTTCTTCATATTTAAAATCAAAGGAAGGATCTCCTATCACCTCTAAAGGCACACCTGGCGGATCAAAAGTCACATACAAAGTCAAACTATCATAGAGTTCTATTTTATTGACATTGGGGGCAAAATTAGCATCCAAAACAGTCGTATCTCCATATTGATTGTACTTTATAACCTCAGCCATTCGTTGGGCCAGTGCTTTGTATCCTTCTTCCCACCTATAATGACAAGAGTCTTGGTCTGCATTCGTTGTGGACATGATGTGCATATCTGAAAGCTCTTCGCTCAGCACTCTTTGTGCTTCAAAAATATCAGGATTTGGATGAGCACACCCTTTATGTCTTACTTGAAAGACATAAGTACCTTGAATGCCAAAGCTAGTTTTCCAACTGTCATGCAAAGTATTCAAAGCCTCTTTGTACTCGTCTAAAGGAGTATCCCACCCATTCGCTTCTCCATGAAACCAAAAAGCAATGATTGGCTTAACCCCTGCCGCTTGAAATCGATCCAACATCCCTCCATAATTACCTTGCGTAGAATCTTGCAAATCTTTTTGAAAGTACGAAATGGGTTCTGCACCATCCGCATAGTTAAAAACACCTATGGGATAATCTAAATAATTTGCCATTACCTTTGCGACATGTGCGCCCCAGTGCCCTGGAAAAGCATAGTTCAAGGGTCTCCATTGCCCATTTTTATACGAACGCGTATAAGGCACAACGTCTTCGGGCATAGGACTCAGGTAGGCTTGTGCATTTGATTGACCATTAATCAAGAAAATATCACCAGCGACCACATCGATTGCTTTCCATTCTAAAGTTCTATTCGTATTTTGGATACCATGAAGAGAGAATTCATGATTGGTGAAAGAGGCAGGGAGTAAATACACTAATTCAAAGTTTGCTAACCCTGCATCATAAGACAACTCAGTCGTAAGGGTATCAAAAACTTCAGTTGAATTCTTCGAGACGAGCAATTGTAAATGGTCATACCCACTTATTTCTTTCACCGTTCCCGAAATTGTAACTTCAGCAGTTGATTTATCCCAGCTCCGAGAACAGATCTGCATGTCTTGCGGATATTTTTGCAAGGTCACCTCTCCAGTAATAGAAGCCTTCGGATCTTTTTGGCTATAAATGAATGAATGAAATACAATAAAGAATACAAAGACAAGCAAAAACCTCATTTGCACTTTCGATTTAATTATGAACGACCCTATTTTAGATGTGCAAATATAAGTGATTTTCATACCAATTTCAACATAAAACCTACCGCTTCCAAATTATGACCTATTTTAGTCCTTTTTTGAAACACTTAAAAGTAAAAATAATTTATCTAATGGATTCAAATTATCAACTAAATAATCAATAAAAGTTTGTCCGTATTCTGCATATATTGGAATTACATTATCATGGCGTTCTTGTAGTCCCTTATTCGGGAAGAGTTTTGTTTTTATCTTTTCTATTTTCAGTATTTTCTGTTCGTTTTTTGTTTTATATGCTTTGGTCAATTTGCTGTCAATCTGGTGGATGGATTTTATCTGCTTTGCTTTTTCCGCAAGGATCCGTGATCGCAAATCTGGATTAACTAAATTCGCTTTTTTGATAAGCCCATTATAAACCTCATCCAATAGGTCTAATTCTATCTGAACCGATAAGTCAATGTTTTCCGAATCTAACTGGAGTAAAATATCTTTTGAGTCTCTAAACAAATCTTTTGGCGCAAGCGAAAGCTTATCCAATTGCTTTTGCATATAAGCCCCAATCCACAAAACCGAATTGCGTCGAATTAAAACGGGATAACTAATATTAAAGGCCTCAAACTGACGTAAACGTTCCTGCCAATAAGCCAATTCACCACCGCCGCCTACATAGGCTATATTGGGTAAAAGGAACTCTTGGTAAAGTGGGCGAATGATTACATTTGGGCTGAACAATTCTGGATAGTCCTCTAATTTTCGGCTCAATTCATCCCCACTCCACCGGATATCTGTACCCACTACTTGATAACAATCATCTTCGAAAACAATCCGTTTTCGACTCTTCGGAGTCATATAAAAGAGGTTTAATTCACGAGGTTTTGCCTGAGGTTTAAAACCAGTATCCTTGAGTTCTTGAATCGTTTGATTCACTAGATCAAACGAAAGTCGTTCCAATATTTCCTTTTTAAAAATAGGAATGGCTAGTCTTTTCAATTCCGGGCTATTCATTTGCAGTACGAGCATCCCATATTTTCCAAAAAGCTGATGAACCATCTTTTGGGTAGCTTGCCCATAGTTTTCCGCTTGCGCAAAAGAGGACTTCAGAATCGTTATTATTTCTGCCGCAAAAATCGTTTTAGGTAGCATCTCCTCTATCTGTAGAATGATTTCAGTAAGCCCTTCAATGGACATCCTGCCCGTTGGTCCACCACTATGCCGATCCCATGCAATGGTCTTACCATATAGATGTAGGTGGTTTATCTCTTCAAAATCATGATCCTCTGCCCCTAAAACAAATATCGGAACAAAATTATACTCGGGCATTTCCTTCTTCAACTGCCTAGCTAAGTGTATGCACGAAGCTGCCTTGTAGATAAAATACAAAGGCCCCGTAAATAGGGATGGCTGGTGTGCTGTCGTGACCGTAAAGGTATTCTCTAAAGCTAGGCTGCTGATGATGTTTGTATGTGCATCACCATGAGGTATGTCCTCATATTGCTGCAGTAAGGCTTGGACGAGTACCTTGCGGAAAAAAGGAAAGCGATTGCGATCGAGTATTTTTTTGCGCAAGCCCTCAATAGAATCTTCAAAGGGAATAAACGGTTTTAGAGCAGGATCTGAACGCAGGAAAGCTTGATCTCTTTTGGCAAGAGAAACTAGATCGAAGGGAATCTTTTGGAGGCTGAATGACATGTTTTTTTATTGTTCTCCAAAGGTAGTGATTGTTCCATGATTCCTTGCGGAAAAGGTAGCGTAATTGTGTATAACTCTTTGAAAGGCATTTATTTTTCCACAGTGAACGCCCAAAGGTAGGAATGCTAAGTCTTTTGGATCAAGGAAATAGCCATTTTTTCATCGTTCACGTTTCCACATTGCCTGTGGAAAACGTGAAAAATAGAGATTAAATTTGGTCGTCTAAACTTAATTTTGTAGCTTAATCCCTTCTATTAAATATGAATTATCACAATATATTAATAACTGATAAACAATAGATTAAGTTAAATTTTAACAGATTTACAATTAATAAAAATAAATATATGTTTTTTTATTGCAATCTATTTTTATCTTTCAATAAATAACTCGAACTTTGTCATCCTTCTTTAAGAGATGGTCGCCAAACCAACGTACCGCAAGTTTTTAGTTTACCGATTGAAACACACAAAAGAACAATGATAAAATCGCATCACAGTGTTTGGGAGAATTGTCTCCATTCTATAAAGAAGTATGTTGATCCTCAAGCTTACAAAACCTGGTTTGCCCCAATCAAGCCAGTCCTCTTACAAGGCGAGTCTTTAACGATACAAGTACCGAATAATTTTTTCTTTGAATGGATAGAAGAGAATTATGTTAGTTTATTGCGCACCAGTATCCGAAAAGAACTCGGCGAAAATGCCAAGTTAGAATATCAAGTACTCACTCCAGGTCACCAATCCAAGAACAAGCCGAAATCTAACGGCGCATCCGTTTCTGCAAAGAACGTAGAAATACCCAGCTACCAAAAAGCAAAAGCAAAAGCAAAAGAAGGGGCTATCAAAAATCCTTTTGTCATACCAGGCATCAAAAGATTTAAAATAGATCCTCAGATAAATCGTGCTTTGAAGTTTGATAATTTCATTGAAGGTGATTGTAATAAATTAGCTCGTTCAGCTGCTTATGCTATTTCCAAAAAACCGGGTCAAACATCTTTTAACCCATTGGTGATATATGGTAATTCTGGCTTGGGCAAAACGCATTTAGCACACGCAGTAGGCAATGCCATCTTGGAGGAGCATGAAGATATCGTGGTCTTGTATGTGTCTAGTGATGTGTTTACCAATCAAGTGGTACAATCCATTAAAAATAATGTCGCAGAAGATTTTGTTAGTTTCTACCAAATGGTAGATGTCTTAATCGTGGATGATATCCAGTTTTTGGAAAATAAACAGAAGACACAAGAAATATTCTTCCACATCTTCAATCAACTCCATCAGAATAATAAGCAGATAATCATGACTTCAGATAGGCCACCAAAAGACTTGAACGGGCTCGAAGACAGATTAATTTCTAGGTTCAAATGGGGATTGACAGCAGACTTGCAAGAACCTGACTACGAAACAAGAATGGCCATCTTTGAACACAAAATGGCTAAGAATAATGTCGCAATTCCTAATGAAGTAAAAGAATACATCTGTCAAACCATTCATGGTAATGTCCGTGAACTAGAAGGCATCATCGTTTCTATGGCTGCCCAAATGGCATTAACAGAAAGAGAAATTGACATGAGATTGGCAAAGTCGGTGGTCAATCAATACATCAGCAAAGCTGCCAATGAAGTCAATGTGGACTTTATCTTAGCCATCGTTTCTGAAGCTTTTGAAATTTCTATTGAACAGCTAAAGAGTAAAAGTAGGAAAAGAGACATTGTGATAGGTCGCCAAGTGGCCATGTATCTTTCCAAAAAATATACAGATGTTTCGCTCAAAGAATTGGGCGGAGTTTTTGGAGGGCGAGATCACTCTACGGTTATCTATTCTTTACGAACAGTCGAAGACCTGCTTGAAACGGATGATAAACTTAGCGGAAGAGTCAACGGCGTAGTCAAGCAAATTCAAGTAAATCTCAAATAACAGAAGCACTCCGATAGCTTTTGGAATGCCCAAAGGCAAATTGAACGCCCAATGGGCAATAAGAAATGAAGTTATACGCAAATTTAGTAAGAGGAGTAGCCGAGACATTATTCGAGATTTTTCAAAATGAACGATATGCGGATAAAGCATTGAGATACACCCTGAAAGCCAACCGTAAATGGGGCGCCAGAGACCGCAAATTCGTAGCCGAATCTGTTTATGAAATAGTAAGATGGTATCGGTTATATCATGAAGTTAGAACCCAAGAACCAAAGTCTGTTTCCGATTGGTATCAGATGTTTGCTGTTTATTGGTTGATAAAAGGGGGAGAATTACCCGATTGGAATGAGTTTAGAAGCCTAAATCCTCAAACATTATTAGGGCGCTATGAAAAACTAAAAGCATCCGAAAAACTAACCATCAAAGAATCTATTCCGGATTGGATTGATGCCTTGTGTCAAAAAGAATTACCAAAAGACTGGCCTACTATCATGGCTGCGTTAAACAAAAGAGCGCCCATCGTACTCCGCACCAACACCTTAAAAATTACGCGTAAAGAATTACAAAGCGTTTTAGAAAAAGAAGACATTCCAACCTATCCTTTCGGAGAAACAGCTTTAATATTAAAAAAGAGGGTCAATGTTTTTCAGACAGAAGCTTTCAAAAAGGGGTACTTTGAAGTGCAAGATGCGGCTTCCCAAGAGGTCTGTGCTTTTGCAGAAATAGGCCCAGGCATGCGGGTGGTAGATGCTTGTGCAGGAGCAGGTGGCAAGACTTTACATCTAGCCGCTTTAATGCAGAACAAAGGTCAATTGATAGCCACTGACACCATGGAGTGGAAGTTGAAAGAATTGAAGCTACGGGCTAGAAGGGCTGGCGTCAGTAATGTCCAAATTAGAACCATAGATAAGTCCAGCGTTTATAAGAGACTTTATAATACAGCGGATCGAGTGTTGATTGATGCGCCTTGTTCGGGCTTGGGTGTCTTGCGCCGAAATCCAGACTCCAAATGGAAACTAGATGAGGCATTTATCGAAAGAATTAAAAAAACGCAAAGTGAAATCCTGGATAGATACAGCAAGATAGCTAAGGAGGATGGGATAATGACTTATGTAACATGTAGCATTTTACCCTCTGAGAATCAAGACCAAATTCAAGCTTTCCTAAAAAGAAATGACCAATTTGAATTGATTGAAGAAAAAACTTTGTGGCCGCAAGATTTTGGCTTCGACGGTTTTTATATGGCAAAATTAAGAAAACTCAAAAACTCTGTAAACAAAGATAAACCCAAGAAAAAAGGGGTTAAGACGGAGACAAAAAAAGCAGATCAAACAGAATCTAAAACTGCGATACCTAAAGAACCTCGTATTACAAGAAGAGAACCCATAGAAACTAAACCGACCAAAACAAAAGACCATGAATAAAGATAGAGATCCGATTATTGCTGGTCGTCATCCAGTATTGGAAGCATTAAAGTCTAATGCCCCAGTAGATAAAATCATGTTTCAAAAAGGCATCAGAGGGGAGTATGAAAA
>JAJRQS010000273.1 GCA_024280135.1 Bacteroidota bacterium
ATGATGAAAAACTTGACTATTTAAAACTTTATGCTTTACTTTGCATCGTAATCAAAAACATAATGTTTTAAATAAGCGATTTTGGTTATCTTAATAGATAGCTTTCGCAAATGAGAAATATTGTGTTTGATTTTTAAAGGAAATTAAAACTTAAAGAAATGTCAAAAGGAACAGATGCAAAACTCAAAGCGCTAGAATTAGTCATGAGTAAGTTAGACAAAACGTATGGTAAAGGAACTGTCATGCGTCTAGGCGAAAAAAAGGTGCAAGATGTACCCACGATCTCCACAGGTTCATTAGGGTTAGATTTAGCACTAGGGATTGGCGGAATACCTAAGGGTAGAATTACAGAAATCTATGGGCCTGAATCATCAGGTAAAACGACACTAGCGATACATGCCATTGCTGAATGTCAAAAGAATGGAGGTGTAGCGGCTATCATTGATGCAGAACATGCATTTGATAGAAACTATGCAGAGGCATTGGGTGTAGATATTGATGCATTATTAATCTCACAACCTGATTTTGGTGAGCAAGCCTTAGAAATTACAGAAGGATTGATTCGGTCTGGAGCCGTTGATATTGTGGTCGTAGATTCTGTAGCTGCCTTAGTCCCACGAGCAGAACTAGAAGGAGAAATGGGTGATGCAAAAATGGCACTCCAAGCCAGATTGATGTCTCAAGCGCTTAGAAAATTAACAGGCGTAGTTGGTAAAACCAATACTGCTTTAATTTTTATCAATCAATTGAGAGAGAAGATTGGGATTATGTTTGGCAATCCAGAAGTGACCACAGGTGGTAATGCCTTAAAGTTTTATGCTTCAGTACGTTTGGATATTCGAAGAAAAGGTCCAGCTATCAAGGATAAAGAAGGTAACGTGACGGGTAATCAAGTGAAGGTGAAAGTTGCTAAAAATAAATTAGCACCTCCATTCAGAATTGCATTGTTTGATATGGTATTCGGTCAAGGAATCTCCAAGACTGGAGAAATCATTGACATAGGTGTAGAATATGACATTGTAGGCAAAAGCGGTTCTTGGTACAGTTATCAAGATGTCAAAATTGCCCAAGGCAGAGAAGGTGCTAAGCAATTCTTATTAGATAACCCAGCAGTTTCTGACGAAATAGAAGAGCTAATCAAAAAAGCCATTCTTGGAGAGGCAGAACCTGCCGAAGAACCAATAGAAACTTCTGCTAAAGCTGACGTAGCCGAAGAGAAAATTGAAACTTCTAAAGCTGACGCCAAAGCAGAAAAGGCCAAAGCAAAAAAAGCAGCCAAAGCCGACAAAGAATTGGTAGAGGCAGAAGCATAAATAAAGTTCATCTTTTGGACGAATGATTTAAGGGTAGGCGAAAGCCTATCCTTATTTAAAATTTATTGTAGTATTTTTTTTCATTACACACTTTGAGTGAACCCATAAACTCGGAATGTCTCAATAACCGGTCTCTCCCCCGAATTGATGACAAGAACATGCCGTGGTGACCATGAACATCACAACGAAATATGATCTAAGTTCCTAGTTTCTTTTCCCTTTATAAGCACCCTCGTGAGAGGGTGCTTTTTTTTGGATGTAGATTAGAAGTAACCAAGCATACACCGTGTATGTGTTCCCGACAGCTGACTATCGGTATCCGTGCTATCTTATCTAATCTACTGAGTAGTTACAATATTCGGTATGATTTATAGTTTTTGAGTGATTTTTTTGTTATTAATAGAAAATTAATTATCTTTACGTCTGTAGGACAATTGGTAGTTAGTAAAGACACCATTTTTCCTATCAATATTTTTTAACCTTTAAATTTTTTTAAAATGAAGAAATTAACATTCATTCATTCATTGCCCTCTTTGTAATTAGTTTGCTTTTTGCGGGTTGTGAGAAGTCTTCAGAAATGACTGAAACACCTGTAACTCAGTCAAAAGAATTTCAGAGCGAATACGCGCGCATGAATAAACTAATGGCACTGGTGCGATTAGGAAAAGAACAGGCAGATGGCGCCGTTACGAATCGATCAGTCGAATCTCTGCCTTTAGAAGAGGTTTTATGGTGCTTGGAAGCAGCAACAAATATTACCTATGGAAGTACTTCAAATACGTATAGCCAAATAGACAGACAGCAAACAACTTTGACAGTTTCTGTTACGAATGGGGAAGTAGAGGCTGTTGATATTTATAATTTGTATTTGGATGCGCTAGCACAGATGAATGCTCATTTTGATAATATTTCTTTGACCAATAAGGAGTATTTTTTGGGCGATTTTAAACTCTTGGAAGAAGGTAATGGAGCCGCTTCTATAGCTCTTTCTACCAGTATTATTGAACCAGAATCACCTGTTGATGAAGGTATCGACTGTGATGTATTTACTACAGGATGGAAGGTGGATGAGGGTCTTTGTTTAGGGGGAACTTATTCTGGTGCAGATGATCAACTTGGAAAAAAAGTTAACCAAAAATACCCAATATTGTATCCCGCACCTTCAGGTCCTACAGGCTCATATAAAATTGGATATACAGATGTTACTATTGCTTATGGTGATGCAAACCAATATTTTGCGGGAGAAGCAGGTGGAACTCCCGACGAGTATTTTAGGGTGTTTAAGTTGTATCATAATGGTACTACTCTACTGGAACCGAATATATGTATCAAACCGAATAATATGAATTTTTATTACTGTAACCTGATGGAAATTGTGGGGGATATTATTCCGGGAGGCTATGAGTTTCGTAATATTCTAGTGGAGACTCAATTAGACGGCAATCCAGATGATTTTAGTACTGTAGGATATGAACAATACCATAGATTTGAACTAACTTATGCTAAGCCTATTTGGAGGCATAAGAAATATCCTGAAGCCTTAGCTAAGCTTGTGGATTATTCGGATTTGACAGGACCAGGTTGAATATAAATCATAACTAGTGGGTGTTTGATCTAGATCAAACACCCATTAAAAAAAATATAAAATGAGTAGATTAATACTTTTGCTTTTTCTTTTTGTGCATATAACAGCTACGGCACAGTTAGATTTTGAATACACCAGTGCTGTAGATTCAGCCACTACTGCAGTGAGAGACGTTTTGGAATTAAATAACGGTAACTTTGTATTTGCGTCTAGCATATTCGTAAAAACGGGTGCACCGAGCCGAACAGCACTTTCCCTTTTTAATCAGCAAGGAGAACTTATTAAAAGTGTCGAGAACATTGCAGACACTGCTTATAATATCCACTCCAATGAACAATTATTTAGGTATTCTGATACGAGTTTTTTGATTTTAGGAGAAAATTTCGAGCCCGCTCGACGTGGAAATATTTTTGTATCTGCTTATTCGAACGAATTAGAATTGTTATGGGAGAAAGAGTATAAGAACTTATTGGATACGGCCTCTTTTATCCGTAGAGCCTATTTGGAATCGGATTCTACTTTAGTATTTCTCGGGAAGCGAATTATTGATGCCAAGATTTTTTTAGGAAGAATTAATTTTTTTTCAGATGAACATGAAGTCGTTGTGAGTGTATATCCTGAATCTAATTGGGGGATGAGTATAGCTCCACGAGTGGATTCTGCTGGCTTTGTTGTTTTGAGTATGTTAAGATACTTTAGGTATGACGATAATTTTAAAGAGGGCTATAAGGTGCAATCTTGG
>JAJRQS010000009.1 GCA_024280135.1 Bacteroidota bacterium
ACAACCCACAAAACCCTGCGGGGGCCACGGGGTGGAATCATTATGATGGGGCAGAACTTTGATAATCCTTGGGGGCTTAAAACCAAGAAAGGCAACTTGCGTAAAATGTCGGGTATTCTCAATAGTGGCGTTTTCCCGGGTATGCAAGGAGGACCACTAGAGCATATCATTGCTGCCAAAGCTGTGGCGTTTGGAGAGGCACTTCAACCGGAATTCAAAGCCTACGGGGAGCATGTCATTCAGAATGCAAGTGCCATGGCAAATGCCTTTGTAGAAAAAGGATACGGCATTGCTTCAGGAGGAACCGATAATCACTTGATGCTAATAGATTTGAGATCCAAAAACATCACGGGCAAAGAAGCTGAAAATGTATTGGGTGAAGCGGGTATTACGGTTAACAAAAACATGGTGCCTTTTGATAATCAATCTCCTTTTGTAACATCGGGTATTCGCATCGGTACAGCCGCGATGACGACACGTGGACTTGGAGTAGCAGAGTCCCTACAAATTGTGGATTGGATAGATCAGGCCATCACCCATAAGGACAATGCGAGCACATTAAGTGATATTCGCCAAAAAATAGTTGATATGATGAGCGGATTTCCCTTATATTAAATTCAAAATAACTCCATGACAGAATATAGCAGTTTAAGTTGGACATCCAAAGATAATATAGATATACAGGGTTATCATGGCACTTCCGCAAATCCCAAAGCGGTAGTGGCACTTGTTCACGGGATTGGTGAACACTCCCAACGGTATAAGCATCTAGGAGATTACCTTACGGCAAAAGGATACGCCTTTGCAGCTTTTGATCACCGAGGTCACGGCCTGTCAACTGGAAAAAAGGGACACGCTCCGTCATACGATACTTTTTTGGATGATGTGGATGAGTTTTTGACGAAAGTCCGTGGTTTCTACCCAAACAAACCCATCTTTTTATATGGGCATTCAATGGGTGGGAATATAGTTTTGAATTATCTAGTAAAACGGAAACCAACAGACTTAAACGGAATCATTACGACTGGTGCTTTTATCAAGTTAGCATTTGAACCCTCTGCTTTTATCGTGGGTTTGGGTCGCTTTATGCGAAATATTATGCCGAAATTTACCCAAAAAAATCAATTGGTTCTGGAGCATATTTCTAGATCTGCGGATGTAGTGGAAGCATATAAAAATGACCCATTGGTGCATAATAAGATTACAGCAACCATGGGTATTGGCATGATCGAAACCGCAAGAAAATTATATACCTACAAAGGGAGCACAAAAATCCCTTTGCTGCTCATGCATGGGGGAGCGGATAGATTAACGTCCCCCAAAGGGACTGCCCGATTTGCCAAAAATGTGAACGGGGATGTGACCTACAAAGAGTGGGCGGGTCTTTTTCATGAGATACATAACGAACCAGAACAAGAGGCTGTTTTTGAATATCTTGTAGATTGGATGGAAGCAAGACTTCCTGCACATGGCTAATTGCTTTTCGGTTCTTCGCTTCCTCAGCCGCACATATTATTACAAATAACCCGCATATTCTATCAAAGTCTGCACCTTTTTTGCTAAATTTGCCCAGCTATTTGACGAAAGTAGCAATGAAAATGGCTTTTCAAATGAACAAGCTTTTTTCAAATGACCACCTAAAAAGAACTAAATGAATAATTTACTAAAGGGAAAACGAGGCGTTATTTTTGGCGCATTAGATAAACAATCGATTGCTTGGAAAGTAGCTGAACATTGTGTTGCACAAGGCGCTACGATTACATTGACCAATGCACCAGCTGCACTTCGATTTGGGCAGCTTTCAGAATTAGGCAAACAATTGAATGCAGAGGTTATTCCAGCAGATGCCACTAGCGTTGAAGATATGGAAAATCTTTTTGAAAAATCCATGGAGATACTAGGCGGTAAACTTGATTTTGTGTTGCACTCTATTGGCATGTCTGTCAATATCAGAAAAGGGCGTGAATACACCAATCTGAATTATGAATGGATGAAAAAAACGTATGACGTTTCGGCAATATCCTTTCATAAAATGATGCAAGTGCTCTATAAAATGGATGCAATGAATGAGTTTGGTTCCATCTTGGCTCTAAGTTATATGGCCGCTCAACGGGTCTTTCCAGATTATAGTGAAATGGCAGAATCTAAGTCCTTACTAGAGTCGTATGCCCGTAGTTTTGGATATCACTTTGGTACGCACAAAAAAGTAAGAGTCAATACAATTTCTCAATCTCCAACGGTGACAACAGCAGGAAGTGGAGTAACGGGTTTTGATTTATTTTTTGAATATTCGGATAAAATGTCTCCTTTAGGTAATGCTTCTGCTGACGCTTGCGCTCAATATTGTGCAATGATGTTTTCAGATTTTACCAAAATGGTCACGATGCAAAACTTGTATCACGATGGCGGATTCTCTAGTATGGGTATGAATCCAGCTGTTTTTGATATTGTGGTCAAGAAAGAAGATGGTTAATACCTTTCCGATAAACGATCTGCTAATTTTAAACGTTCTTTTCTTTTCAGGGATAAATATAATATCATGAGCAAGAGTATGCTGCTATTTCTATTGGTCTTCCAAACGGTAGGTCTTTTTGCGCAAGTGAATGAAATCTTACCTATTGGCACGTGGTCGGATACCACCCTTGTCGTAAATCCCAATCATAACCTAAGATATAATGACATCTGGGGGGGCGTCAATAATAATATAGAGTATGCCATTATAGGTTCTACCGAAGGAGTGCATTTTATTGATTTGACGAATCCGTCTAACCTTACGGAAAAAGCTTTTGTAGCGGGAGCAGCCAAAGGTGCTCCGATAGTACACCGAGATATTAAAAGTTTTAAAAACTATGCGTACGTAGTTTGTGATGAAAATGTGGGAGGCGATAAAAGTACGTTGCAAGTGATTGATTTTTCTTATTTGCCAGACTCTGTACATGTGGTGTATGATTCAGAAGAATACATGAGTAGAGCACACGATTGCTGGGTGGATGCGGAGAAAGAAAGGTTCTATACTTGTGGGGTGCGTAGTTCTTCAAGTGATGTTTTCATTCCTTTTCAAATTTATGATATTACCAATCCAGAAGCACCTGAATTTTTGGTCGATGCTTTAAATTTTTCTAATGGGGAATCTATTCCTTATGCGCATGACCTGTATGTGCGCAATGATACGGCATTTTTAAATTGTGGAGGGGCTGGTTTATACATAGTAGATTGTAAAGATCCGCAAAATTTAGTTTTACTCGGTACCATGACAGAGTATCCCCAAAAAGGATACAATCACTCGGGATGGTGGGATGAAGCTGGGGAGTATTATTATTTGGCTGACGAAACACATGGCACCGATATTAAAACGGTTAGCACCGAAGACTTGACGGATTTGTCCGTAGTCAGCTTGTTTGATGCGGAGTCTTCCACATCAAGTATCGTGCATAATTTAATCGTCCACGATGGTTTGCTTTATGTCTCATACTATTATGATGGCTTACAAGTTTTTGATGTACATGACCCCTTGAATCCAGTAAGAATTGCTTTTTATGATACTTTCTCTGGAGAAGATGGTTTTGGTTATCAAGGAGCTTGGGGGGTATATCCTTTGCTCCCTTCCGGGAAAATATTGTTGTCAGATATGCAGACTGGACTTTATGTCTTTGATAATACACAACTAGTCTTAGGACAAGAAACAATTAACCGTTCTAATAATTTTGCTCTATTTCCCAATCCTATAAGGAATGATTTTTCGGTAACGATTGAATTGCAAAAGTCAGGGTCTGTAGTAATAGAAATAATAGATGAGTTGGGACAGGTCCTCGTAAACAAAAATTTAGGCTTCAAAAATAAAGGTGAAATTTCCTTTGCAATTGATGAATTAAATAAATTTGCTGCTGGAAAATATTTAGTTAATATCCGTTCTGGAAAAGAACTATGGCAAAAATACTTGATAAAATTATAACTAAAAAATTCTTAGTATTAGGAATTGTTTGGTTAATGCTTGGTCTTGCAGGTTCTCTTTTTGCGCAAGTACCAGATCGCGAAAGAGGTCAACCAGATAATGCCTCTTCATTTCCTAGAGCGGATGATGCCTTTA
>JAJRQS010000274.1 GCA_024280135.1 Bacteroidota bacterium
CTCAATCATAATATTGAGGTATTAGTGGGTGCATCAGGTGTGTTTGAGACCTTTTTTGATGTGGAGGGGGTTTCTTTGAACGCTTACTTGGAAGCAGGGGATTTTAAAAACAAACTAGGTTTATTGACTCATTCAACATTGGAAGAGCGAATCCAAATAGCGGCTATTCCTAAAGTAAGAAAAAAGATGATGGTTGTTGCAGCTATTTTAGTTAAATCTGTCTTGGACTTGACAAGTGTTGAAAGAATACGATATAGCCCGAACTCATTGAAGGAAGGTTTGTTATACGAACTAATGACCAAATTAGATTAATCAATGAAACGTCAAGTAGAAGCAAAATTACCTATTCCTGAAGGGCCTTTTAGGATCGTTGCCTTTGCACAAGATGATCAAGAAACGATGCCCGACTTGGCTATTGTACATGAGGATGTGGATGTAAGTAAGCCAGTTTTGGTCAGATTGCATTCGGAATGTTTGACAGGGGATATTTTTGGATCTAGGCGGTGTGATTGCGGTCCACAATTAGATAGAGCCTTAGAAATGGTGGCCGAAGAAAAAGGTGTTGTTTTGTATTTGCGCCAAGAGGGTAGAGGTATTGGATTGTTGAATAAATTGAAGGCATATAATTTACAAACCCAAGGAATGGATACCTTGGATGCGAATTTACACCTCGGATTCGAAGGCGATCAGAGGCAATATGACACGGCCATTTTTATGCTTAAAGATTTAGGCATTCAAAAAATCCGATTGTTGACTAATAATCCATTAAAAGTGGAAGCCCTTGCGGGTGAAAAATTAATAGAGATAGTTGAACGAGTCCCCCTCTTCACAGGTTATCATAAACAGAATAAAACTTATTTGGAGACAAAGAAAAAACGAATGGGACATTTATTGCCCTAATCTTTTTTGTGTCAACTAATCCATTGATTGTCAGTGGGATGGGCATTTTTTCCAGTTTATGATCCAGCTTTTGTACCAAAAGAACCTTTATTGCCGTATCATCTAATTGAATAAATCACTAAGTTAATAAAAAGATGATGATCAAGAAATTACTAGTATTTATGTTAATTAGCCTGTTTTCGACGGGTGTTTATGCGCAAGCAGATGCCTTATGGGCTGATTGTTTAGAAAGCACTATTCAGGTGGCAGAGTCAGATCGCCAGATCGTGCCTTTGTCTTATCGAGTTGTCGAAATGAATTTTGGCAAGATGAAAAAAATTTTGGCAGACACTCCCAATTGGAATATATCGGAGAGTAATCAATCCACAAAAGTATTGGCATTCCCGATGCCCAATGGTGGTGTTCAACATTTTAAGATTGTGGAGGCTTCTATATTTTCAGCAGGTCTTGCGACCAAATACCCATCCATCAAATCCTTTAAAGGGTGGGGAGTGGAAGACCCAACGGCTAGCATACGTTTTGATTTTTCGCCGCAAGGCTTTCATGCAATGGTAATGAGTAGCGAAGGTACTTGGTATGTTGATCCCTATGCAAAAGGGAATACAAAGAATTACATTGTCTATAAGAAGAAAGATTTAGTGAATAAAGATCCGTTTACTTGTCTTGTAGAAGAGCAAGTAGGTAAGACCATTGTAGGAGATGAACCAGAATCTGGGGATTGTCAATATCGGACTTATCGATTGGCTTTGGCTTGTACTGGGGAGTATGCACAGTTTCATGGTGGAACCGTAAATAGTGTATTAGCGGCCATGAACACAACGATGACAAGAGTGAATGGGATATACGAAAAAGAGTTTGCTATTCGATTAATCCTAATTCCAAATAATGATCAGTTGATTTTCTTTGATGCCGCTACAGATGGTTATACGAATAATAGCGGAAATGCTATGTTGTCGGAAAATCAAACAAAAATTGACAATATTATTGGGTCTGCTAATTATGATATCGGACACGTTTTTAGTACTGGAGGGGGAGGGGTTGCAGCGTTGCAATCTCCTTGTTCTAGTTTTAAAGCGCAAGGGGTAACAGGAAGATCTCAACCCGTAGGTGATGGATTTGATGTGGATTATGTGGCGCATGAAATGGGACATCAGTTTGGAGGGCACCATACACAAAACAATGATTGTAATCGAACCAATACGACGGCAATGGAACCAGGCAGTGGTTCTTCCATTATGGGATATGCGGGTATTTGTTTTCCGAATATACAGAGTGGTAGTGATGATTATTTTCATGCGATTAATATTCAAGAGATGCATGCATTTATTACTGGAAATGGGAATGCGTGTGCGGATGTTAGTGCTTTGAATAATGCTACTCCTACGGTGAATGGTGGTTTAGATTATACGATTCCAGTGGGTACTCCTTTTGTTTTGGAAGCCACTGCTAATGATGATGATGGAGACCCTATTACGTATGCTTGGGATCAGATGGATCCAGAAGTTGCTCCTATGCCGCCACAAGCCAACTCGGCAGTAGGACCGACGTTTAGAGGACATAGCCCGACGACCTCTCCAAAAAGATATTTTCCAAACTTAAGTGCAATTCTTTCCAATAGTACACCCACTTGGGAAGTACTCCCAATGGTGTCCAGAACAATGAAATTTAGAGTAGTCGTTAGAGATAACCACCCAGGGGGTGGTTGTAATGCGACTGATGATTTAATCATATCAACCGTGGCAGAGGCTGGCCCTTTTGTCGTGACTCAGCCCAACACCAATTTAGATTGGCCTGCACAAAGCTCTCAAACGGTTACATGGGATGTGGCGAATACTGCGAGTGCACCCATCAACGCCCAAAATGTAGATATATTATTGTCGATGGATGGCGGGCAGACGTATGCTGTTACCTTAGCAGAAAATGTACCCAATGATGGTAGCCAACAAGTAACCATGCCCGCTTCTACTTCGACAATGGCAAGGATAATGGTTAAGGCTAGCGATAATGTGTTTTTTGATATTAGTAATACGAACTTTACAATTAGTGAAGCTTTAGCGGGTTTTAGTTTGGAGCTTTCTGGA
>JAJRQS010000275.1 GCA_024280135.1 Bacteroidota bacterium
ACCTCTCCCAAAAGCGCAGGCACCTTCTCTATCTGATCAATAGGTACTGTCACTTGACTCATTTGAGTCTCTTTTTGAATCTTTCTTGTTTTGGCGGCAACGACTGTAACCTCCTCAATGACAGAATTTGGCGTAAGCACAAAATTAATGGTCGTATCTCTATCCAAGAAAAAGGAATGAGCAAGTCCTTCATACCCTAGATAGGAGGCTATTAATTCAATGTCTCCTTTCGGCAAAGTCAAACTATAAAAGCCATAAGTATTGGAGGTCGCTCCATCACTGGTTTTTAATTCAAATAAATTGGCCGCAATAAGCTTTTCGCCCGACTCTGAGTCGGAGAAATAGCCACTAATAGTATAATCTTGCGCACCTAAAGCAAAGCAAGCCAGTATAAAACTGAAACTTAATAATAATCTTTTCATTTCGAGGGTTATTAATGGATAAGTTAAGAAGTGCAAATATAAGGTAAGTTCCATATGCAATATTGGTATTTAATAAAACTTTAACGTCTATTGCTATTATTTTACTTATTCACTACAAAATGCGGTCTTGCCCTATTAAGCTTCCTTTTTTGTGCAAGACTCACTCCATGGAAAATTGTATAACAAATAAAAAAAAACATTACCTTTATACTTCATATAAGCCAATGAAGAACAACCAAATTTGGTCAATTCTTCGTTAACTAATTGACTTCGTGCTCATTAAGTATAACAATGACTTTACAATTATGTGTATGCCAAAAATTGCATTCTACACATATTAGTAATTTATGGCATATTTTTTGAGGTAAAAGCTTGAAATGATGCAACATTATTAGCCTCATCAAAGTATAAAACTGACATGTATTGGGATTTTGTTAGTGAATTTAAAAATATAGAAAACGATGTTTAAACAGACTTTAAGTCAAAAATTATCACAGAAGCTATCCCCACAGCAGATTCAGTTGATGAAATTGCTACAAATCCCTACAGCTACGCTAGAACAAAGAATCCAAGAAGAATTAGAAGCCAATCCCGCTCTAGATGAAGGGTACGAAAATGAGGAAGAAATCCAAGGAGAGCATGAAACAGAGTCTGAATCTGACACGGACAATGAATATACAGATGAATTTGATGATATCTATACCAATGGAGAACCTGTCAAAGACTCTGTAACCGAAGAACGGGAAGCACCCGAAACTACAGACAAGGAAATTGAACTGGATGATTACGTCAACGAGTATATGGATGACGATCCCATCATGTATAAGTCAACAGCCGGAACCAAAGATGTAGAAGACAAAGACATTCCTTTTTCGGTACAATCTAGTTTTCACGAATATTTGCAGGAGCAATTAGGCACTTTGGATTTTCAAAACGAAAAGCAGCGGGCTATTGCAGAGCAAATAATCGGCAGCATAGATAATGATGGGTATTTACGCCGTGAGGTAAGTGCAATGGTGAACGATTTATTGTTTTCACAAAACATAGAAACCACCGAAGAAGAGATCGAAGAGATTTTAGTTAAAATTCAACGTTTCGACCCTATCGGCATTGGTTCTAGAAACCTGCAAGAGTGTATCACTATTCAATTGAGGCATCTTGAAAAGACGTCTAAGAACCTTTCGGAAAAAAATATTGAAGACATTCATCTTGCAATAAAACTTGTCAATAAATACTTTGATGCATTCAGCAAAAAGCATTATAAAAAACTGCTTAAAGGTCTAGGTATTGACAATGAAAGGCTAAAAGAATTAATTGAAATAATCACTAGCCTCAATCCAAAACCAGCGAGCGGATATGCAAGTGGTAATGCTTCTTTGAATTATGTAGTACCTGACTTTTTTATCGTTAATAGAGACGGAGAACTAGAGCTTACGCTAAATGGTCGGAACGCACCCGATCTTCGAGTCAACGACTACTACAAAGAGATGCTTACTTCTTATGCTAATACAAAAAAGAAGCGCAAACCTTCTAAAGAACAAAAAGAAGCCGTCAACTTTATCAAAAGTAAGATCGATTCTGCCAAATGGTTTATTGATGCTATTAAGCAGCGATATGATACCATGATGAACACGATGTACTCCATCATGAACTATCAAGACGAATATTTTTTAACTGGAGATCCTTCTCGTTTGAGACCGATGATTTTAAAAGATATTGCAGAAATCACTGGCCTTGATATTTCAACTGTTTCAAGAGTAGCCAATAGTAAATATGTCCAAACTGAATTTGGTACAAAACTATTAAAAGAATTTTTCTCAGAATCTATGCAAACTGAAGATGGACAAGAAGTTTCGACTTACGAAGTAAAAAATGTCTTATCCAAAATCATTAAGGCAGAGGATAAGAAAAAGCCTTTAAGCGACGAAAAACTTATGGATGCCTTGAATAACGAAGGGTATAACATTGCCCGTCGTACCGTGGCTAAATATCGAGAACAATTGGATATTCCTGTGGCGCGAATGCGGAAGGAATTGTAAAATTTTACGAATTAATAGAAATAAAAAAGGTGACCAAATGGTCACCTTTTTTTTTGTATTGTTTTTTTTGAACAGTAGAGGCGTTTTACAAAACGCCTCTACTGTTCAGGGTTTTTTCTAATGTAAATACGTATTCGGTTTAATTCATTTACATCGCGGATAATGCGATCGTGAAAACGGGTTTGCCATGCGAAATCAGGCATATACGTTTTACAAAACGTGTTTTTACGGGATTGACGGGTCACGGCCGATTTAAATTGACGAATCATCATGGATAATGATTTTGATGATGGTGATATTTTTGAAAAAAATTGGTTTTTGGATGGCGAGGGCGGTGGTGTGGGGGGCGTGGGCGGTGGTGGCGTGGGTGGCGGCGGCGGGGGTGGTGTGGGCGGTGGTGGCGTGGGCGGTGTGGGCGGTGGTGGCGGCGGCGGGGGTGGCGTGGGTGGCGTGGGCGGTGGTGGCGGGGGGGGCGGCGGTGGCGTGGGTGGCGGGGGCGGGGGCGTAGAGACGTTTTGCAAAACGTCTCTACCACGATTGTCACCATCATTAATAATCACAATCCCATGAATATGGTTGGGCATAATTACAAATTCATCCAAAAAAATATGATCCCGAATTTTTTCTGATTCATACCATTCATTCCAAACAATCATTCCTAATTCATTCAATTTCATTTTTCGATCAACAATTTCACCGAAATAATTTATACGATTTTTGGTCATGATCGTCACAAAATACGCACCATTAGATGCATAATCGTAATTTTTCAATCTAGCAGACGAAATACGGTATTTTCCACGAAATTTTATAGACATATGTATCGGTTTAGGTTTCAAACCCAAAATATGAATTTATATGGAAAATATCAAATTTATCCTAAATATTAGGGGCGCTTTGCAAAACGTCCCTACCTTTGTCCTAATTAACACCAACTAATCATGAAGGTCTGCATTGCCGAAAAACCTAGCGTTGCTAAAGAAATAGCCAAGATACTTGGGGCTAGTGCTAGGAAAGATGGGTATTTTGAAGGCAATGGATATCAGGTGACATGGACGTTTGGCCATTTTTGCACCTTGCATGAACCCCATGATTACAAACCGCATTGGAAGAAATGGTCATTGGACAGTTTACCTATCCTTCCGGAAAAATTTGAAATAAAACTCATCCAAAACCCAGGGGTCAAAAAGCAATTTGCTGTCATCAAACGCTTATTCAAATCTGCAACAATCGTTATCAACTGTGGGGATGCAGGTCAAGAAGGAGAGCTCATTCAGCGTTGGGTTATCAAACATGCAGGATACAAAGGCAAAATCGAAAGGCTTTGGATTTCTTCGCTGACAACACAAGCCATCCAAAAGGGTTTTCAAAACCTAAAAGATGCATCAGATTACGACCAGCTCTTTTATGCTGGCACTTCTCGTGCCATTGGGGATTGGCTGTTGGGGATGAATGCGACTAGATTATATACACTTAAATATGGAGGCTATAAGCAAGTGCTATCTGTCGGACGAGTCCAAACCCCTACCCTAGCCATGTTGGTTAGAAGGCACAAAGAAATAATAAATTTCAAACCCGAGACGTATTATGAATTACATACGATTTATCGTGACGTAGATTTTAATTCTATAAAAGGCAAATTCTCCAAAAAAGAAGAGGGACAAGCACTTTTGGACAAAATCACTGGACATCCTTTTGTGATTACCTCCGTTACCAAAAAGAAAGGGAAAGAACATCCCCCCAAATTATTCGATTTGACGGGATTGCAGGTTTATTGTAATAATAAATTTGGTTTATCCGCAGATAATACTTTAAAGATTGTACAGAAACTTTATGAACAAAAAGTAGTCACTTACCCTAGGGTAGATACGACATTTTTGCCTGATGATGTATATCCCCAAGTTCCAGGCATCTTAAAACAATTATCAAACTACCATACTTTTACACAGCCCCTCTTGGGAAATAAAATCCGAAAGTCAAAAAAAGTATTTAATAATAATAAAGTTACCGACCATCATGCCATTATCCCGACAGGAGTCGAAAAAAATCTATTTGGTGATGAGCAAAAAGTCTATGACATCATTACCCGTAGGTTTATTATGGTTTTCTATCCAGATTGTATTGTGTCAAACACAGTAGTCCTGGGAAAAGTTCAAAAGGTTGAATTTAAAACGACAGGCAAAGAGATATTGGAAGAAGCTTGGCGGGTCGTTTTGCCGAAAGGCCCAAGCATCAAAAAGAAAAATGAAACCCCTCCTCTACCGAGTTTTACAAAAGGAGAATCGGGCCCACACAAACCCGTATTCATGGAAAAGCAAACGTCTCCACCAAAATACTATTCGGAAGCTAGCCTCTTGCGAGGAATGGAAACAGCAGGAAAAAAAGTGGACGACGAAGAACTACGTGAATTAATGAAAGAAAATGGTATCGGCCGTCCTTCTACTCGTGCCAATATCATTGAAACACTTTTTAGACGCAAGTATGCCAAACGTGTCCGAAAACAAATTCAAGCAACAGACATAGGCATCCAACTCATCGACACCATCCAAAACAAACTACTAAAATCTGCCGAACTTACTGGGCAATGGGAACGAAAACTAAAACAAATAGAAGCTGGAGAATACAATGCAGGTACCTTTATCAAGGAAATGAAAAACATGGTGGACAATCTGGTAGTCGAAGTGCGTATGGAAAAATCTATTCATAAAATCGCAGCACCTGTCCATGCTACCCACAAAAAGACTTCTAAGAAAAAACGAAGTACAACAAAGAAAACAACTAAAGAAGTACTTTGTCCAAAATGCAAAAAAGGACAACTATTAAAAGGCAAAACAGCATTTGGTTGCAGTGAATGGAAAGCAGGCTGCACACTACGAATTCCATTTATGTTTTTAGAAAAGAAAATATCTGATAATCAAGTCAAGCGGCTCGTCCTCAAAGGTTCTACCGTCACCCTAAAGGGATTTAAAAGAAATGGGCAAAAACTAAATGGGCAAGTTATTTTCAACGATGCATTTCAATTGCTATTAGCGCCCGCTCACCAAGTAAAAAAGACATCAAAGAAAACAGTCATCTCCTGCCCAAAGTGCAAAACAGGAACCATCCTAAAAGGCAAGACAGCATACGGATGCAGTCGATGGAAAGCAGGCTGTGATTTCAGGTTTAATTTTAAGGATATTTATGCGCAAGCTAAAGGACGAAAATTAACTAAAGCATTAGTTATGCAGATTATTGTTGGTAAATAAATTTTTGAACCTTAATACGTTTTAAAACATGTTTGCCTACAAAAAAACCACTGCTCCTTTTGGAAGCAGTGGTATTATTAATCAAATTTGGAATTATTTATTTAGGTACAACCTCAGATTCATAACCCGCTTTTAACCAACCTTTCATTCCTCCGGCCAAGTTATAGACTTCTTTGAAACCCATGTTATGCATCATATTCATGGCTTTACCTGAACGATTTCCTGAACGACAATACACACCATAAGGCTTAGACTTATCTAACTTACTAAGTCCTGCCTTAAAAGCAGCTCCATCTTTCCAGTTAATATTTTTTGGCGTTCCTGGAATAAAACCATAAGGTTTATTGACATCTGAAAATACATTGTCAGATAATCTTTCTTTGGGAGCTCTTACGTCAATAGCCGTGAACTTACCTTCATCCATCATTTTTTTGAATGTAGCGGTGTCCACATCCTTGGCAATGCTATTTTTTGCGACAGCAGATTTATCACCACAAGAAGACAATCCTAGAGAAAGGAATGCTGCCAAGAAAATAAAAATTAAAGAACGTTTCATCTTTTTTGTTTTTAAGTTTTGAAAAATTGAGCAATACTGCTCACATTAAAAGTCCACCTGTAGCCTAATCAAATCGGCATTCAATGCTTTCCTTTTATCTATATCACTGTTTTTGTTCGAGCCTGAGATATTGTGGTTATACATCAATCTAGTGTGGTTATTTAAGTACCAATTAAAACCAAAACCTATGTCTGTAAGTTCACTATAATAATCTTTCCCGTTAAACAAATCCTCGTAATCGGTAATTGACTTATAGTCCATCTTAGAATATCTAACCACTAACTCAAACTCACCCCAATCATGATCCTTAATACAGAAGTTATTATAGGCATGAACCCGAGAAAAAGCACCGTGTTTAAACCCACGATGACCTTTTGTTAGAAAGAAAGATGCCGTAGTATAAAAACCATTTACATTAAAAGTTTTATCGGTCTTTTTTCCTGCATCATCTGTAATTTCTGAATTGTATCCCGCAATTTCGTATTCACCTTGAATAGAAAAGCGGCCAAAAATAGCAGCCAATTCAAAGCCCAAATCTTGCTGGTTTTTCAATAAGCCCGGAATCTTGACATACTCTTCTCCTACTGTATGTACATGACCACCCATGTGATTTTCTGGTCTAAACTTCAAATCATATTCCTTTGGATGCTCATCACGTACGCGTGATTCAAAGTTAAAACCCAAATGTACTAATTGGTTTTTCTCTTTGTTAACATATACCGGACTTGTCAATCGAGCCACAAAATGACCGCCCTTATTATTCAACCGACCAACTTTAAAACCTTGGTGGTTATTACCGTTTCCCGCATACGATATTTGCAATCCTAGTTTACCGTTTAATATTCCCATATTATCATACATGATACCACTGTTCCAACGGAAATTTTGAGTAGATGTCATCATTGCACGCTCTATCATCGGAATATATTTACTACTAGTCATCATATCTAGACCTGTCGCTTCCGCAAAGCTACCTACCGTTATATTACCACCAATACCTGGAAGCTTTACGAATTTAATATACACGTCTCTATACCCAATTTTGGATCCAGCAAACTCAAACTGTACTTTATATTTAATATTTTTATAGATTTTGCCAGAGCCTGAAAGATACACCCTGCGAAATTCACTACCTCTAAAGGTATTTGTTGAATCGGGCGTAATTTCTTGTTTCATGAATTCATAGTCATATTGAATTCTTCCGTGTAAAGCTACAGTAGGCTTTACCTTCACTGGTTTACTTTCCTCAGTGTTCTCCTGCCCATATGCAGCTTGAAAACCAAAGACAACTATTGCTAGAAGCAAAAATAATATTTTTTTCATGTTGTTTGTTTAAGTGAATTAAAAAGTGATTCATCTTGTAAATCAGGACAAAAGTAAAAAGGGAGTCCCCTTTTAATTGTGACCAACATTACAAATCTATAAATACGTGTTATTCATCTCTTCTCTGTCGTTAATCACTATTAGCATAACCTACTCTATATCAGACATTTATACTCATAAAATATTTCTTTTTTCTTAAAAATATGATATTTTCTATCTGCCTTGATGATAAAAGTCATCAACAAATTTTTATCAAAAATAATTGTTAACAAAAGTTAAATCAGCCATTATCATGATTCTTTTTTTTAATCCATCATACCTTCGCCCTCCTTTAACATTCATAATAAAAAATAAGACGATGAAGAAAGTAACCCTCCCCTTAATAATGGCTTTAGGCATGTTTTTGGCATCTTGCACTGCCACACAAAAGCATATGACCTCTGAACATCATAAAAAGCATTGGAGCTACGATGGAGAAACGGCTCCCGCTTTTTGGGCAACCTTTGAAACTGAATCTGAATGTGGTTCACACCAACAGTCTCCAATAAATATAATAACTAAAGAAACAAAAGAAACTGATTCTAATCAATTAAAATTTCACTATACACCCAGCACGCTCATCAATAATGTAGTCAACAATGGACACTCCATTCAATTCAATTTTGATGATGGAAACACCATTACTTTTGGCGGAAAAGAGTATGCCCTAAAACAGTTACATTTTCATGAAAGCTCTGAACATACCATCAATGGAATTAGATATCCGATTGAGATTCACTTAGTCCATGTCAGCTCAGATAATAAAATTGCAGTGGTTGGGATTTTGGGTTACGAGGGGGATGCCAGTCAACAATTTTCTTATCTAACTCACTTTTTACCCCTTAAGCCCAAGGAAACACAGTTTGTCCACCATAAATTTAACTTGTCTGACATATTACCCAAACAAAAAGATTACTACACTTATTCTGGTTCATTAACCACGCCTCCTTGCAGCGAACATGTTAACTGGATTGTTTTTCAACACCCTATTAGTTTATCCTTAGAACAGGTAGAGAAGATTCATAAAAATATGCCGGATCACAATTACAGACCTACGCAGCCATTAAATGGTCGAACTGTTCATTTGAGTAAAGAATAGACTTAGTTCCAACCAAACTCCAAATGTAGGTTTGCCAAAATCGTAGGCAAATCTACATTTTTTTTTGCTTATTAATATGGGCTATTTTTTTATATTAAAAATTGTTTTTGAATAGTTGCTATTGGAAAACGTTCTTATCGAAATAAGCATCCACTCATAGTTCTTTATAGAAGAGAGAACCTTCATCTTTGGTAAATTTTATTTTTTTCATTTTTGTTATTTTTCACCAAAGGTAAACTCCGTCACGCTTCTGACAGTTTGACCTTGCCAAAAACCAAGCAAAGGTCATAAAAAAACAACATAACTCACTGAGTATCAATTTTTATAAATAGCCAAACATTTCAAACAATAGCCAAAACTCCATCTCATCATATCCTTTTAGTTTATAAGTGTATCAGGCTGTGAATCAATAGTCGATCCGTTTGCAAACGTTTACAAACGTAAGTAAACGTTTATTAACGGATAAATTCAAAAGTTGACCCCATCTTTGCGGAAGCGAAAAAGTTCATCTACAATAAATAGAAAATCATGACACAAGCAATACCTGTTCCTTCAAAACATCGTACCTTTGAAGCCACACGAAGCCATATAACCAATGCTATGAAGAATCCAGAATTAGACCTTGCATGGAATTTTATTGAAAAGACCAATAGAAGCATTTTCTTGACGGGTAAAGCTGGCACTGGCAAGACTACTTTTTTGCATAAGATTAAAGCAGAATCAAAAAAACGATTAGTCGTAGTCGCACCGACTGGAGTCGCTGCCATCAATGCAAAAGGGGTAACAATACACTCCTTTTTTCAAATGCCTTTTGGTCCCATTTTGCCGGAAGGCGCACAAAATTCCCATCAGAAAGCGGAGTTTGCACAAAAATTTACTAAGAAGAAGTTAGACATCATTCGGTCTTTGGATTTATTGATTATCGATGAGATCAGTATGGTGCGAGCAGATTTATTGGATGGTATTGATCAGGTTTTGCGTAGATTTAAAAATGGAAAACGGGCGTTTGGGGGTGTACAGGTTTTAATGATTGGTGACTTGCAACAATTGGCTCCCGTTGTAAAACCACATGAATGGGATTTGTTAAGGGAGCATTATTCAAACCCTTATTTCTTCAGTAGCCTTGCGTTTCAGAAAGTGAATACTGTCGGTATCGAGCTCAAGCATATCTATCGACAAGATGACCAAGTTTTTATTGACATTCTCAATGAGATTCGTAATAACAAGTTAAGCCCTGCTTCCGCCAAAAAATTAAATGAGCGCTATATTCCAAATTATACAATGCCCAAAGATGAAGGATTCATCACCTTAACAACGCATAACAATCGGGCTGACAGTATGAATCAATCCGAATTATCAAAACTAAAAACAAGTAGTCGGTTCTTTCAAGCCACTATCGAAGGGAAGTTTCCTGCCCATGCCTACCCGACTCATGAAAAATTAGAATTAAAAATAGGTGCCCAGGTGATGTTTGTCAAAAACGATAGCCAGCCCGACAAACGATATTTTAATGGAAAGATAGGTACCATTACACAGATGGATGGAGAAGAAATAGTCGTTCGATGCCCTGATGACGATTTTGATATTCATGTTAATCGAGAAGTTTGGGAGAACATAAAGTATGCCATCAATGCCAAATCTAAAGCTATAGAAGAGGATAAAGTTGGTTCGTTTACACAAATCCCTTTGCGCTTGGCATGGGCGATTACTATTCATAAAAGTCAAGGGCTCACTTTTGAGAAAGCGGTTATAGATGCACAAGCTTCTTTCGCTCATGGGCAAACTTATGTTGCCTTGAGCCGATGTAAATCACTAGAAGGTATCGTTTTATTAAATCCTATTGGAGACAAAAGTATTATTAGTGATAACAGGGTAACCTCTTTTACTAAACATGTGGAAACTCATCTACCTGACCAAAAAGAATTAAACGCTTCCCAACAAGCTTATCAGTTAATGATGATGGAAGAATTATTTAATTTTAGCATGCTTCTCTACCCTATCAAGCGTTTAATTTCAATTTATTACAACTTTAAGTCGTCTTTAAAAGGTGCTATTATTGAACCCCTAATGCTTATTCAAGATGAAGGAATTTTGCCTTTAGAAAAGATTAGTCAATCTTTCAAAGCCCAATTACATAACCTAAGTATCGCTAGTAAAAAATTACCGCAAGAAGATTCCGTCATTCAAGCAAGACTACAAAAAGGGATTTTGTATTTTTTGAATTTCACCGAAGAAAAAATCCAAAAGCCTTTTTCAGAAATAAGCTATATCACTGATAACCAATCCGTTAAAAAGGATTTTCAAAAGCAAATAAAGATTTTTGAGGAAGAGCTTACGCAAAAAA
>JAJRQS010000276.1 GCA_024280135.1 Bacteroidota bacterium
AAATACTTAACGTTATAATTAACAATAATAATGGAAATATCCATACGTCCATTACTTATTGACCTCATAAGGCAGTCGTGCTAAAATAGACCTACCTAAAGTCACTTCGTCTGTATATTCTAATTCTCCTCCAAAAGAAACGCCTCTAGAGATTGTGGAAACATTAATACCCAGCGGGATGATTATTTGGGATAGATAATAAATAGTCGTTTCGCCTTCCATTGTAGGACTAATGGCCATTACGACTTCTTTAATGCCGTCTTTTTCTAATCTTGCTATCAAGGTCTCAATATTTAAATGCTCTGGCCCTTTACCTTCTATTGGGGAGATAATCCCTCCTAATACATGATACACCCCATTAAATTGCCCTGTTTCTTCTATGGCCATCACATCACGCACCGATTCTACAATGCACAGGAAAGATTGGTTGCGTTTATGAGAGCTACAAACTTGACATAAGTCATCATCTGCAATACTGTGACATTTATGGCAATACTTAATCTCCCTAACTAATTGCTGAATACGCAGCGCAAAATCTACGCCTTCTTCTTTCGGCCGATTTAAAAAATGTAAAACAAGTCTGGTAGCGGATCGCTTCCCTATACCTGGAAGGCTCGTCAGTGCCATAACTGCATCATCAAAAAGTTTAGAATGACTTGCCATCTATTGATTTTAAAAAAGAAGAATACAAAAGTAAGAAACAAATGTACAAAAAACAAGAGCAGCCGGTCATAACCGACTGCTCTTGCAGAATATAAAGAAGTTGTTATAAATTAATAACCTCCAGTATTTCCTGAGAATTTAGGTCCTTTACCTGCATTTGGTCCATCAGGGCGGCCCATTTCTGTTTCTACAGTAGCAACTTTGAACTCTACACGTCTATTCATGAAGCTTCTTCCATCAGTAGGAATTAAAGTAGCTCCTTCACCCCCATAGTTCAATACTAATCTGCTTCTATCAATTCCGTGTACATTAACTAAGTGCTGGATAGCTGCCATTGCACGATTGTATGAAAGCACGTTATTATAACTATCTTTTGCAGTCTTATCAGTATGACCAACCACAGCAATTCTAATATCTGGGTTGTTCTTCATCACTGTTGCCACTTGATAAAGCTTACCATATTCCTCCTTACGGATGTCATAATGGTTGAAATTGTAGTGAATCATTGGTAAGAACCAGTCAGTCAAAGTACCTTTGTTGCCCTTGAATGTAGTTTTAAAGTCAGCTAATTTAGCTGCAACAATCTTATTTACATCATCTTCAGTAACCTTAGGCTCAGGTGGAATCATAGCAACACCTTCTCCATTGATTTTAAACCCAGGAGGAGAGAATGGCTCTTTATCCATATAATCCTTAACTCCATCACCGTCGCTGTCCAAAGCTACACCAGCAGCATTAACGGGCGCTCCCTCAGGAGTTTCATCTTCTTTATCAAAAGAGTTGAATACACCATCATTATCATCATCCGCCATATCCAAAACTGGACGAGCTTTTAATTCTGCAATATCATTGATTACTGGAGTCAAAGGATTCACCCAGTATAAAGGCTCAACCTTCTTATCTTTATCTCCTAGATTAAAGTTCAAACGCACATGCGTATAGTTCATCAAATCACGGTAAGGTGTTCTATCAACATCTATTCCACCTGGATTGAAGTTTTCGCGACCATCCATTAAATCAATTGTTCCACCCATTGCCATTTTCACATTATGCTCTAAAGCAATATTGAACTTTGGGGAGATACGGAAAGCGATACCTGCACCAGCATTGGCATGAGCAAGGAGCTTACCTGTTCTATCCTCAATAGATTTTGAATAGACCTTAGCAGCAGGCGTATCATTAGGAGCCGTAGTTGTACTATACTTATTAGCACCCGCACCTAAAACCAAATAAAGGTTAACTTTTCTATGTGGCTTATCAAAGCGCATATTGTTAACAACAATAATACCGTTAACAGTACCTGCTACCCATTTTGTCTCGTATGATTTAAATACACCATTGATTGTATTATCTTGTTCACCAGTAGCTTGTCCAAGCTCAGCATCAACTCTGATAGAGAATATGTGGTCAAGCGCCTTTCTTGCGTGAATACCAAATCCGTATCCAGCACCACCTAATCCAGTATTAGCCGATACATCACCTGCAACGAACATGAGTCCACCATTTACACCAACCTCAATCATATCTTTTGGGGTCATTTGGGCGGTGGAGAGCAATGAGAAGCTCATTGCAAAGAGAAGAACAAAAGTTCTAGTTAAAAATCTTTTCATGATTATTATGTTTAGTTAAAATGAGTGAAACTCCAATTTCAATAGGCAAATGTATTAAACTTTTCGTTGTAATTCAAAAATTTACTTTTCTTTTTTCCAAAAAAAAGTTCATTTAACTATGATGCCTTATCGCAAATAGTACCTAAGATATACAAAACTACCCTTAAACTGTAACAAAATCAGGACAAAACATATTAATTCTAGTTGTATTGCTTGGTAAAAACAATTTTTGGTACATTTGCATAAAAATAGACAAAGAATGCTTTTAAATTGGCTCGACGCACCAAATACTACTTTCTCCAAGTACTACGATGATAAAAATCTAGCAAAAATAATT
>JAJRQS010000277.1 GCA_024280135.1 Bacteroidota bacterium
ATCTTTTACGGTGACTCTTTGAGTGAAGGTTGCATCATGCTTAAACTTGCTCACTTTCATCCCAAAGACCTTATCAAATTTGGTTTCTAGGTTATCACTTTCTTTTGCGAGACCCTGAGTTTTTGCATTTTCTTCATCGAAAGTAAATACGGTTGGTAAAGGGCCATCTTCTCCGACTGTTTGTGAATAGAGATACCAGCCGTCGTCGATGGTGGCTTTAAATATGATGTCGTATTCGGTGTCGTTTACTTTCTTAGAAGTCCATGTCCATTGGACGGGAAGCTTGTTGTCTTGTTTGGAAGTGGAGGGTATGGGTGTAGTAGGTACGGGCGCACTAGCCTTTTCTACTGTTTTTGTTCTTTTTGTAGTTTTGGGTTGCGTTTCTTTTTGGGTTGTTTTTTTTTTCTTTTCAGCGGGAGCTGCTTGGGGAGCCGATTTAGAGGAGGGTTTTGTTTTTTCTTTTTTTACTTCAACCGGTGCTTGTTTAGCAGGCTGTGGGGAGAAGGAAAAATCCACGTCAGTCGGAGGCATACAAGTCTTGTCATTACAAGTCATGAAGGTTAGGTAACCTGTAATAGGCTTAGAGAAATCAGTTACTTTTACTCTTTGGGTAAAGATGCCGTCTTCGATGAACTTGGTAATATTCATCTTGAAAACCTTATCAAATCCTTCTTTTTTGTGCCCAGATTCAGCGACTTTACCTACTTGCGTAAAATGGTCCCCAGCTTCAAATTCAAAGCTAGTCGGGATGGGCCCATCTTCCCCTACGTGCTGTGAATAGACAGCCCAGCCCTCTTGAATTTTGGCGTGGAATATGAGATTGTATTCATTGCCGCCTAATTGCTTTATTTCGAATTCCCATTTTACTGGGTTTTGAGCTTGTAACCCAAAGGTTAGAAAGAGAAAAAAAGCGATTAATCCTGTAATATTTTTCATAAGTTCCAATTTGACATATTTTGCTTACGCAAAGATGATGTTTTGGTTTTTAAAGTAGTGTCATTCGTATCACATAGTGACTCATCTTGCGCCAACCATAGTTTGTGTAAACGAAAGGGCAAGACAATCAGTATTTTGTCTGCTGCTTGCATTTAGCCGTAAGGCGACAAAAGACCTTTTTCTCAGAATATGGTGATAGGTATGGCTCAAAGATACATATTTTTGTTGCTTTAGCAAAATAAGGTTTAAAATTGAGTCTGGCATATAGTGGCTTGTGCAAAAAAAAACCTGTAAATGACCGAAAGTGAGAAAAATGAAAGACCAAATCAAACAAGGGGACTATTAAGTAACCTTCAAGCCAAGCTCATTAAATGATGTCCAAAAGTCGAATACTGTAGTATCTTTACACAAACTTATCTTTGTACTATCTTTATCGGTAATGTAAAACAAATCCCTTGGAACTCCTTAAGAAAACTAAACGCCCAGCTCTTTTTATTTCCTTGATACTGGTGTATCTAATTGGATTGTTTTTTATCAATCAAGCTCCTACAGATGATCACAATTGGCGTCAAACATTGACGCTAATGATAGCTAGGAATTTTATGGCACCAGATGCTAATATTTTTTTCCCAAAGTATGACATCGGGAAATCGCCAGGTATTATGGCCGGAGAATTTCCTTTTTATAACTATATACTATCTTTCTTTTACAATGTATTAGGCTATAATGAATGGGTCGGACGATGGCTCAATTGGACCGCAACCTTCCTTGGATTTTGGTTTTTTTTTAAGACCATGAAAAGATACAAGGGGCATTGGATGGGTTTCTTTTCTACATTCTTTTTGATGTTTTCGGTTGTGTTAGTCTATGCACGTAAGACAATGCCCGATACATTTGCTTTAAGTCTAGTATTGATTGGTATTTACTATGCTTGGTCTTATTTGGAAGAGATGAAAAAACGAGACTTAGCGCTAGGATTTGTTTTTTTGACCCTGGGCTTTTTGAATAAGATTTCTTTTATCCCTCCTGCTATTATTTTACTGATTCCTTTTTTTGATGCAAGAAACCCCTTGCGGGGAAAAATTATTTTTAGTGCATTGATGTTGGTGACCCTTGGGATGATTGGGTTTTGGTATGGGTACTGGATGGACTACTTATTAGAGACGTATCAAAATCAATTGATTTGGCCAACTACCTTGAGTGAAGGGTGGCAGGTATTTATTAATAATACGAATGCCCATTTAGAAGCTTTTCGGGAAACGATCTATCGAAATACGGTTAGCTTTTACTTGGCGATTGCTGGAATAATTGTCGCTATCTTTAGTCGTGACGTTAAGTATGTGGTCGCTTTTGCCTTGTATAGTTTGGTCACTTTTTTATTTATTCTAAAGACAGCGGGTACGTTTCATACACATGAATATTATGTCATCTTGTATGTACCGATGATGGCAATGAATATTGGATATTTGTTTAATAAGTTGATAGATTGGAAGCGTAAACCTATTACGGCCTATATGTTATTTTTAGTCACT
This sequence comes from Bacteroidota bacterium, assembly GCA_024280135.1. Classification (GTDB taxonomy): domain Bacteria; phylum Bacteroidota; class Bacteroidia; order Chitinophagales; family Saprospiraceae; genus HyVt-613. The sequence goes on from JAJRQS010000277.1 coordinate 2,469, forward strand.
TTAGTATTGGGTTTCTTCCCATTGCGTCGAGTGTATGAAGATTACCAATATGGACAAACACATAATTACCATATTTCTTTAAAACCAATAGTCGATAAATTTATTGGTCCCACAGACTCTGTAATGGTTAATTCTTTTTTGAATCCTTCGTTAGCGTATTTTTCCGGAAGGAAGGCTTGGTCTGTTCGGAATGATGTGATGGGTAAGACGGAATGGATGCCTGATTTCAAACGGCAAGGTCTAAAGTTGATAATTGTTGATAAACATACGTTTCCGGAAAGTGATACGCTGCCATATTTACTCCTATATGAAGATGAGCACTTTCGATTATTTAAGCCTTGAGTTATTCATCAAACACGATTACCTTCAAATCATCAATAGCGGCTGTGCTGTGATCAGAGTATGACAAAAAGAATAGTTTTACTTCATCAAATGGTTTTGTTGGAATCTTACTGTCAAGATGTAATGTTTTAGGCCCATCTCCTTCTATGAGGTAATCCAAACGGATAAGATTTGTCTTGACATCTTGACCCTTATTTTTGTATTGTAAAACAAATTGAGTCGCACTCCAGTCGTTCCATTCTTTTGGACGTAATTGTATTTTGGCCGATGCCCGTAACCATTTTTTGTCCTTCGGGACAGTAAGTGCAACAACTGGAAAATGAGCACCTTTCTTGCTTAAACAAAAACTCTTTTCCCCTGAAAGAGGTGCATCTGGACAAATGCTTATAGAGTCTTGTTCAAAGTCATTGAAATAGATTTCAGTTGAATTCAAAATGGGTCTTTCGTAATAATCCTTATTGTCTAATAGGGCCTTGTGATTGATGTCAGCTTTCGTACGTAAAAAGACTTTTCTAAAATAATACCTATTCATGCGTTCTGGATGTAACTGGCCACCATAGTGCGCTTGATAGGTTAACCAGAAATTGTAATAGGTACAAAAAATAATAGCGGCAAAAAAAACGCCCTTTATCCATCGGCTTCGGCTCAATATATATTCTGTTAGAGCGGCTAAAGGGAAAGCTAGTAATACATATAATTGAACGACAGACCGTTGACTCATAGACCCACCATACCACCACACTTGCCAAGAAAAAACAATGTACATAAAAAGCAGGCTGTAAATCAATGAGGGTAAAAAAAGTGTTTTTCGTTTGGACAACAAAAAGAAACCAGGTACAATAAGGGACATGATAGGCGTATAGACCCACCATCCTTTTTTGAAAGTAAAAATACAATTGTAAAAATGGGGACTCAAAAAATCAAATCCTTGATCGCCATAGCTATAATATATCCAATCTCCAGTGGCATACTTCCAATATGTTAACTGAATGGATCCAATTAGTATCACTAATATGGTGGCCATGATAAGATGGGAAAAGTGAGCCCATAGAAACTGTATTCTTTCTTTAATCCTTTTTTGATCTACAAGCCAAAACAAGGGTATTAAAATTGAAATCAGTTCTGTGGGCCGGATAAGAGTCATTAGGCCTACGGTAAGCCCAATGGCTATGCCTGTTTTTAGTCTTGGGTGTTTATAATAATTTTCCGAAAGGAGAAAAAGAATAGCATATAGGGTGAAAAGGTGATTGTGCGTGTACGCATTTTCAATGGTGTTTTGGTTTAAGTAATTGGTTGCAAAATAAATAATGAACAAAACGATGGCAACAGCGGAATCTTTAAAATGCCGGAGTAGTAGTTTTCGAAGTAAAATGAAACCCAAAATATTAACCAACAATCCCCAGACTCCGATAGCCAATTGGTAGGGGTAGGAGAACCCATCTGCTGGATAGCCAAATGGTTCGGCTAAAATATGTGCTAGCCAAAATGCGGGTATAAAAAGAATTGATTGCCCAATCGCATATTTTGTAATTTTTGTTCCTTTGGGCGTAGGAAAAGCTTCAAAACCAGTATGATATTCTTTTGCTTTTTGCTCTGTTGTTTTGATGTCACCCAGGTCATGATAGATAAAAGCAGAAGGAAGATAAACGTAATAACCGGCAGCATCCCATGAAATAATACCTTCTGTCCCTGACTTTTCCCATTTTGGATAGAAGAAAAATCCAATTAAAATAATGCCGGCTATGATGAGCCAAAGCGCGTAAATAGAATTTTTGGTTTTGGACATTATTTTTTATTTGAATACCTTCTTTTCATCGCCAGAATAAACGACTTGTGATAAGCGATCACGCAAATATATGAAAAGTAACGAAGATGGGGTTTGCCAATGGAGTGTTATAAGGCAACCCAAAAGAAAAACCAACTTAATGGTTCTCCACAATTGCCTTGTTCTATGAATCCTTCTATTTTAAAGATAAACGACTGATTTCTAGCTACTTGCAAGTTATTACACTTTCCACATTGAATAAAAGTTTTAAACAATATGTTTTAAAACTTGTAAGTTAAAACAAAATGTTTTAAGTTTGCATTGTCATTACGACAAAGAATGAGACAGCGCTGGAAACACTGGCTCATTAAACACAAGCTAAAAAGTCAGCCTGTGAATCAAACCGAATTCAGTAACCATTAATTAACACACAACATCATGAATGTTCAATCAATTCTTCAAATGAGAAAGGCGCTTAGGAACGGCTTCGAGAGACATTGGTTGGTCTTGCTTTTATTTACTATTTATATGACGTCTAATTCTCAGGAGCCGCCCCAGGTCTTGCAATCTGGATTTGTGGGGTCTCCGATCTTTGCGGAAGCTGAAAACACTTCTATTTCTTATTGGGGTAATGTTACGGATGTAGCCTCAGGCTTCAACCTGAAAAATCCTAAAAAGAATAATCGTTTTCCGAATATCGCTTTCTTAATCAACAAAAACCTCATTCATAAAAAAGGGGTAACGCCAGGAATGAAAGAAGTGAATAATCGGATATGCCAAAACTATGTACGAAAATTTGCGAAAGTCGCACGTTCCGAAATGCACAAATATGGAATTCCTGCAAGCATCACACTGGCGCAAGGATTACTCGAAAGTGATGCAGGGGGTAGTCGTTTGAGCCGAAAAAACAACAATCATTTTGGTATGAAATGTTTTTCACGTAAGTGCAGCAAAGGACATTGCTCAAACTTTACCGATGACAGCCACAAAGATTTTTTTAGAATTTATGATAATGTCTGGCAGTCTTATCGGGCACATAGTAAGCTCTTGCAAAAGAAGCGGTATCGTGCACTCAAGACCTATGGCAAAGACTATCGAAAATGGGCGCATGGCTTGCGCAAAGCAGGATATGCAACCGACAAAAGATATGCTTTTAAATTAATCGACATTATCGAGGCACTCCACTTATACGAATTTGATAGATAGGATTTTTTCGGTAACGGCTTGCTCAAAATGAAAATTTGTTTTTCCTTGCGCAAATAAGACTAAAGTTCCTACGCTTTTCTGCCCGTAAGGGCCACTACCCACAATTGATTTTGCTGGGTAGTTTTTTTTTAGAATTTTAGGTAGGAGGTTTTTCATTTAAAGGAAATTTATCTCTGAATTCGTCCAATTGACGCCTCAACGATCGCTTTTTAAAATTAGCTTTATGATGTTCATCTACCTCTGAATGACATCGAATGCAGAGACATTGTAAGTTACTTGTTTGATTATTTATTTTATTTCTATCTATATGATGTGTATGGCAGTATTTTCTATGATCGTTTAAATCGATTTCGCATTTTTCACATGTGTATTTTTTCGATTCTCTGTACATCCTGCTTACAGTACTCCAATCTAAAGTGTAGCCATCCAAATCTAATTTTATTACAGCATTATTATCGGTAAATCGTTTTTGTTGCTCTTCAAAAAACTCCTCCGTAGTTTGATTCCCATTAGCAACATTTTGCCTACAATAACCGCACAATTCTAATACTAGCATCCTTTCTTCTTTTGTCCTATTATGGATTACAGGCACTTCTGCTTTGTAAGCTGGAACATATCCACGGTATTCATTCATTGCTCGACATTTAACGATGTGAAATTTTGGGTTGCCGTTTGTAAAACTAAATTTTTTCTTATAAAAAAAAATTGGGTATTTTTTTTCATCTATGCCATTTATATAGCATTCATTGTTATTAATAGTAATTTTACCAGCATCAATTAATGATGCTAGATCTTTTCCAACTATCTGAATTCGAGGATCCTCGGTTGTCGGGTTAGGTTTGATTCCTTTGTCCCGAAACCATTGTGCCGTATGACCTTTTGTGAAATCGTATAGAGCCATTTAATTTATTTTAGTTAGAATTTCTTCGACAATTTGTTCACTGGTTGTTATGATTCTGAACTCGACACGCCTTGAACAGTCAGGGCATATTTTATTCTTTGAATTTATAGTGTATTGCTTTTTTTTATCCAATGTTCTTCCAAACCCATACCCATTTGCAACAAACCAAAACTCTAATCTATCTCTTGTTTTGGAACCATAAGATTTAAACTCTTTTGTTGAAATCGTGTATTTTAAAACTTTTTTAGCTCTTCTCTGGGACCACTCAATTCCCTTCATGTACACCGCCTTTTTTCTTTTGTGTTTTACTATCGGCTTATTCGCGTGTCCTTCTATCCGAATTTCGGCTATCTTTTCTTTATATTTTTCTTTTGAAATAATACTTAAATACTTTGGAATAAATTCTTTTAGAATAAGTAAAAATTTTGTTCTGATTCGGTCACTGTCTGGCCGAAATTGAATATTCTTGCCCGTAAAAGAAATCGAAAGAGTTGCTCTATTAAACTCGATATTTTTTTTCCACTTTTTTAAATCTTTCTTAACTAAAATTTCTAATTCATCTGCCATTTCTTTTTTTATGTCCTCATACCCAGATACTATTTTTTCTATTTCAGTCTTTTGCTTGTTTATTTCAACCATATAGGAAATTGCAATAAACATAAATATGACCATGAGGGCAGTCATGATGTCTGTCAATGACATCCAAAAAGAATTATTATTTGATTTTAATTTCATTTTTCAATTTCAAGCCGTAGGTCCTTGGATGGCATAGCGCGAACGAGATATTGTTTTATAAGTGAATCCATAGATTCAAGGGTCATTGTTAGCTTCTTTTTGAAATGCTCATCAATATCATTTAGGCTAAACTTTGCAAGTTCCTGTAGATGGTTAGTTACTACAGTAAGATTTTCATTAGTCCTGTGTACATTTGTCGCTAGGTTCCTGACATTGACACCTACATCTTCTAAAGTGCCCATAGAGTCTACAGTCTGTTTCAATATCGTTTGAAATTGATTATCTCCTAAGGTAATGTTTTCTAACTCTTTAAGAATCAACTGAAGACGACCTTCTTCATTTGCAAGGTTCGTAATGTGGCTAAGGATTTCTTTAAATTTGTCAGCTAACAAATTGGAGGTTTCTCTTAGATGGTTAGAGACATTCCTATTTGCTTCGTTGAGGGTTTCTAAATTATTCTTATTCTCTTTTTGCCACTGATTCATATTTTGAACAGTTTTATTTAATTCATCAAAATTTTCGGCAATCAATCGATTTAATATTTCTTTAATCTTATTGTTAAATATTTCAACAGATCGTTCCATTGCATTCAATAATTCCTTCGAATTCATATCGGCAATACGCTTTGCTAATTCATTGTTATTTTCGTTCAGCGTTTGAACAATATTATTGCCAATAAGTCTATTTTGTTCATTTATATTCGCTAGGTTCTTATTTTGATTTTCGTAGTGATTGTTCAACGATTGGATAATATTATCTCCAATAATTGTATTTTGTCCACTTGAGGATTCAAGTAGTTGTACAATCTTTCGTAGTTCTATTGTATTAGCATCAGTCTCTTCATTCTCAATGTGAAACCAAAATTCAATTATTTTACCAACTACCATTGAAAGTACTATTCCAATAATTGATGTGTAAAAAGATTGCTTTAGACCTTCGAGAAGAGTTGGAATACTTCCAGCGATATCCTCTACATTAAATCCAGTTAGACCTAAGGCGATCCCGATGAAAGTCCCAAGAACACCAGAACTTGCGAAACCAGAGGGGATAGAAGCAATTACTCGGGGTTTCTTTTTTGAGGTACTAAGCCAATAGAAAGAAAGTAAAAACCATAAAATGAGGGGCAGGTAAGCCCAAATATTTACATTAGACATAAGTAGAATTGTTTAAGATAATAACTTTCTCTACAGTATGGTTTGACAAATATATGAAAAATTATAATAAAAAACGTAGTTTTATATGTTTTTTGCTTTTGCAAGTGAGCTTTAAGTAGAAATACCCATTTTCAAAAAACAATCTCCTCCAGCAAATACCGTTGGACATAATCCGCTACGCCATCTTCTAAGGTCGTAAAAGGCTTGTCATAACCAGCCTCCCGAATTTTTTTCATCTTTGCTTCCGTAAAATATTGGTAGGTATCCCGAATATCCTTGGGTGTGTCAATAAAAGAAATTTTGGGCTTTAAATCCATAGCCAGAAAAGTAGCTTTCACTAAATCATTAAAGGTCCTTGCCTGTCCTGTGCCGATATTGTACAGCCCACTCTTTGGCTTTGCATGAAACAAGAAATCAATCATCTGGGCAACATCTCGTACATAGACAAAGTCACGGGCCTGTTCTCCATTCTTAAACTTAGAATTGTGTGATCGAAATAGCTTCATGCCGCCGGTCGCTTTGATTTGTTTGACCGTATGAAAAACAACAGATGCCATTCTACTTTTGTGGTATTCATTGGGGCCATACACATTAAAGAATTTCAAGCCAGCCCAAAACGGTGGGGTTTCTTTTTGCGTAAGCACCCACTTGTCAAAATCTTGCTTGGAGTCTCCGTAGGGGTTCAAAGGTTTTAGAAATGAAACAATACGATGACTGTCTTTATAGCCAAACTCTCCAAGACCATACGTGGCCGCACTAGAGGCATAAATCAAAGGCACTTCTGCCAATGTGCAAAATTCCCAAATCTTTTTGGAATAGGACAAATTTAATTGCTCAAAAATGCGCCTGTCTTTTTCTGCGGTATCCGTTCGGGCACCCAGATGAATGACCGCTGAAACTTTGGCTCCGTTATGCTTTAACCAATGAAAAAGCTCCATCCGTTCAATCAGGCGGTCGTATTTTTTATTAGAAAGGTTTTTTAATTTATCTTCTCTAGAAAACTCATCTACAATGATGATATCCTTATAACCCAATTCATTAAAATAACGCACTAAGTAACTCCCAATAAATCCTGCCGCCCCCGTAATTATAATCATCTATTAATCATATTATTTAACTATTTTTAAACTCATATCCATCGACTTGGCACTGTGCGTGAGCGCCCCGACAGAAATATAATCTACACCCGTTTTGGCAATTTTCCGTAAGGTCTTCATCGTGACACCCCCAGAAGCTTCTACTTCATATTTACCATTAATAATTTTAACGGCTTTGCGTAGTTGAGCAAGCGTGAAATTATCTAGCATGATGCGGTTTATCTTGCCCGTTTTTAAGACTTTGTCAAGTTCTTTTAAATCCCGAACCTCAACGGTTGATTTGAGTCTTAACTTGTTTTTCTTATTGTATTTGTTAATTCGTTTGATGGCTTCTTCTACGCTTCCACAAGCATCAATATGGTTGTCTTTTATCATAAATCTATCGTAAAGACCTGTTCGATAATTGGTACAACCCCCTATCTTAACCGCCCATTTTTCAAGAAAACGGATGAGTGGCGTTGTTTTACGCGTATCTAATACTTTTACAGGCAAGTCGGCAACGGCATCTGCGTATTTTTTACTTTGGGTAGCAATACCGCTCATGCGTTGCATGGCATTGAGCAATAACCTTTCGCCTTTTAGAAGCGCTTGGCTGTTGCAAGTAACGGTAAAAACAATGTCCCCATATTTGACAGGTGTACCGTCTTTGATGAGGACTTTTATTTTAGCTTTGGGATCTACTTTTTTAAGGATTGCTTTCGCCAATTTGACCCCAGCAATGACACCCTCCTCTTTGACCAACAATTTGGCTTTCGATTGACTTTTGGGATCGATGCAGGCCAAAGAAGTATGGTCACCCCCTTGGACATCTTCGTGTAATCCGGCTATTATAAAATCGTCAATTTGTTGTTTGAGGTTCTTCATGGAATTATCAATAAAAACAGTTCGGAAAGCTATGCTTTCCGAACTGTTTGGTGAATTAAAATAGTACGCCTATCTTTAAGGTCAAACCATTTAAACTAGCTTTAGAGTCATCCGCATCTGTCTTTTTGGTCATGTCCAAAAAATAACTTTGGTAAGCAATTCCGCCGACAAGCTTTGTAGAAGAACTAATGTTATACTCTACACCTGCTCCAAAACCCCAAGAAACAGACAAGTCTCGCATCTCTTTGTTGATGTCCTCATCTTCTAGTGTGACATTTGCAGCTTCAACGGTTCCAGTGCTTTTTGTAACGATACCTATTGTAAATATCGGTAATTCCGCATAATAGCGTAAAAAGCCGAATTCATTCGTCCGCATTTTTAATCCGAAAGGGATTTCAACAAGTTTAAAGCTGTGTTTTAAATTTACGCCAGCCGCCATTACTGAATCCGTGACTGCAGGCCAGTATTTGCCTTCGTTATTGTATTTTAAAGTACCTCCATGATTGAAGGCAAAGTTTACTCCAGCAAAAAGAGCATAAGATTCCGCAATGTCGTACTCCCCTAGGAGGCCTAGTTTGAAGCCTAGATTAGTTCCATTGCCTTTTATGTTTTTGTCATCGGTTGTCATCCAAGTTAAGGCAGGGCTCGCTTGTATGCCAAATCTAAACCCATTTTGTGCTTTTGCCATAAAGCTACTCGTTAGAAATAGCAATAGCAGTAAAGTCGTTTTTTTCATCTTTATTTATTTTTTTTAACAAAGTAAAGCCCAAAGATAGTATTTTTATATGAGTATTTGTAGG
>JAJRQS010000278.1 GCA_024280135.1 Bacteroidota bacterium
AGCGCCAACATTTCTGCATGAGCTGTCACATCATGTAATATCTCTGTTTGGTTATGCGCTCTTGCAATGACAACCCCATTACAAACCACTACGGCTCCTACGGGTACTTCTCCAGACACCCTCGCTTTTTCAGCTTCCGCCAAAGCTAACTTCATAAAATGGTCATCACTCAATGCTGTAATCATTTTCTTTTTTTTGCAAAGGTATGAAAATTTGCCTACCAGGAATTTTTGTACGACTTGTTAAGCATAATACGGCTTCCCTTTCCCTACTCATCAAACGGAATGATCCAGGAGGTATAAGCGACTCAAATTAAGAGAACTTTTCTTCTACTATCCAAATAAAATAGCGTACTTTTGCCTTTCAAATCAACGACAATGGCAGATAAGATTTTTCAAATAGTAGCAGACCTACAAACCGAAATTGCGCAAGCGAATCCTTCTACACCTGAAGCTTTGGAGGCTTTCAGAATTCAATACTTGGGTACGAAGGGTGCTTTAAAAGATGTCTTTAAGTATTTTAAAGAAATTCCGAATGAAAGGAAGAAGGAATTTGGTCAAAAGATGAACGCCTTAAAAGAGTTTGCGAATAGCCATTTTGAAAGCTTAAAAAACCAGTTAGATGCTACTACTGAGGAGCAATCTGGTACGGACTTGGATTTGACAGCGCCAGGAGAGCCGATGCCATTGGGGGCGCGCCACCCGGTTTCGCTTACGCTAAATCGCATTATAGAGATATTCAAAAAACTGGGATTTGCGATAGCTGAAGATAGAGAGATTGAAGATGATTGGCACAACTTCACCGCAATGAATACGCCAGAAGATCATCCTGCACGTGACATGCAAGACACCTATTACCTACGCAATAGTACTGAAATGCTTTTGCGCACACATACCTCCTCCGTTCAGGCTCGGACAATGATGCGAGAAAAACCACCTATCCGGATCATCGCTCCAGGACGTGTGTATCGAAATGAAACCATTTCTGCACGATCTCATGCGCAATTTCACCAAGTAGAAGGTTTGTATGTGGATAAAAATGTAAGCTTTGCAGATCTAAAACAAACTTTAGATTTTTTCGCAAGAGAAATGTATGGAGAGAAAACTCGAATCAGACTAAGACCTTCTTATTTTCCTTTTACAGAGCCGAGTGCTGAGGTGGATGTAAGTTGTTTTATTTGTGATAGTAAAGGCTGTAATATCTGTAAATATACGGGTTGGGTAGAGATATTGGGTTGTGGCATGGTCGATCCGGCAGTACTGGCCAATGTAGGCATTGACCCAGAGATTTATTCTGGCTTTGCATTTGGAATGGGCATCGAACGCCAAGCCATGTTGCAATATAAAATAAATGATATTCGATTACTTTTTGAAAATGATGCTCGATTCTTGAAGCAATTTTCTTCTGCTTTTTAATTCACCGCTACACCGTTTTTTTGCCACGAATTAAAGGTGCACCTGCCGATTCAGGCAGGCACTAGATAGGGGTTTGCCACGAATTCACGAATTTTATATTTGCACCCACCATAAAACCTTAAAACCGCTACACCGTTTTTGCACCCTTCGCCCTTTACCTCTAAAGGCACCTTAAATCCTATCTGCATCAACGGTCTGACTTCTTGTCACAGAAAAAACCATTAAATGGCTAGTAATCAATGCTTTACAAAAAAAATAGGCACTATATTAGTTCTATTTAATCGTCACAAAAATTAGTATTTTACGGTAGTTTTAGTTATTTTTTCTTGGAGGCGATACCCCGAAAGCCTATCTTTGGGGTAACAAACAACACAAACAGTATTTTAGGGACTTAACAAAAACACTAGAACAACAAACAGAGCTGAATAACCATTGGCTTACACAACAAACACAAACAAACAGTATTTTGGGGACTTAACAAAAACACTAGAACAACAAACAGAGCTGAATAACCATTGGCTTACACAACAAACACAAACAACTAAGAAAGCCCTTCGGGGCTTTTTTTTACTCTATCTACTTAAAGTTTTTGCGCATTCAAGAACTTTACTCGCCTCCAGGTGCGATATACCCAAATCGCCCAAACCACAATGAGAGCAGGATAAATGAGCATAACACCTGCATTATAATAAGCAGCATCCTCCCATTCAAAATGATGCATATGTTGGACTGCACGAGTCATCCCACATCCCAAACATTCTATATCAAAAAACAATCGGGAAGGGCAAACTATAATATCACTATCATCAAAAGCAGTACTAGGCATAAACCATAACACTATGGGAGCTAGAAGTAATGCTCCCAACCAAAGTGTCTGTACCGTTTTATTTTTTTGAAACATAACTCGTTCTGATCTTGAATAAAATAGTAAAGGAAGAGTCCCTACGGCTGTATGGGACTCTTCCTTTAATTTTTAGAAACATGAGTCATTTATACGTAATCAGGTTTCTTAATCAACGCATGAATAACCCCTGGAATCCAACAAAGTAAAGTTAGCACTAAATTAATGATCCAGTCATTTCCATCCCAATCTTTTATCAGACCCATCGCTAGCCATCCTAATCCTAAAATTGCCAACAATACATACATTCCGCTAGAAATGTCTCCGCCTTTCTTAGTCATTTTCTTAATAGCCTTTTGAGCGGATTTTAGTTGGATAGATTTTTTAAGACCCAATCGCTTGCCTGTCATCTTACGATATTTTCTAGGCGTAAGATCCATAAATTTCTCTAAACTCATACTAGCCATTTCTGGCGCAATAGCTTGTACATTAGCACTGGTTCTGTACTCTTCTGTCCATTCTAGTGGACTCAATACAGCCTTGGCTTGAAACTGACTAAGAATAATCAGTG
>JAJRQS010000279.1 GCA_024280135.1 Bacteroidota bacterium
TTCTTCCTTTCTAAGGATTGAAGAACCTGCCTTTCGAGCAGAATTTTCAAATTGTTCAGCCCAGTCTAATTGGGTACTTGACATAAAATCATATTCAGGCAAACCCGAATCAACTAAATTCGCCTTTTTAATATTATTAATTATTCTTTCTCTACTTCCCATGATTCTTTTTATACCAACTTTTAAAAGATTGTTTAGGGGCTTTTGGCAAGTCTCTACCGATCGACCACTTATTAAATTTATTATTTAATAAAAATTTTGGGGCGTATTTTAAGCCAACGTTCATCAACTTTCCAAATCTTTTATATGACTTTTCATTCCTAAGTATTTTTGCCGTAAGGCGCATAGAACGTCTTTTGGAGGAGCTTAGATTTCCAGCTTCTGCAATATCTTGCCGCCATTTATATAATTGATGCGGAATATCAATTTTCACCGGACATACATCTTCACAAGAACCGCATAACGTTGAAGCAAAAGGAAGATCACTATACGCTGTAGTATCCACAGTGGGTGCTAGAATAGATCCAATTGGTCCTGGAATTGTAAAATGGTAGCTATGCCCCCCACTCCGCCTATAGATTGGACATGTATTCATACAGGCGCCACAACGGATACATTTTAAAGCATTACTATAATCAGGCATTGCTAGTCGGTCCGAGCGTCCATTATCTACTAGGATGATGTGCTTTTCAGTGCCTTCTATCGGCTTCCTATGATGCGAAGTATAAATAGTAATAGGTTGCCCAGTTGCACTACGTGCCAATAACCTAATAAAAACACCCAGGTCCTTTTTTCGAGGTATCATTTTTTCTAACCCCATCGAATGGATTTGGACTTTCGCCAAATGCACACCCATATCTGCATTGCCCTCATTGGTGCAGACGATGACTTCCCCTGTTTCCGCAATGCCAAAATTTACGCCGGTAATCGCAGCATCACACTTCAAAAACTTTTTCCGTAGGTGTGCCCTAGCTTGGTGGGTTAGATAAGTCGGGTCATTATTACCAGGCTCCGCATTTAATTCCTTTCGAAAAAGGTCTCCAACTTCCTCTTTTTTAATATGAATAGCAGGCAAAACAATATGACTAGGGGGTTCATTTCGCAACTGAATGATTCTTTCTCCCAAATCCGTATCAATTACTTCTATCCCTTCCGCCTCCAAGAATGGATTGAGTTCGCACTCTTCCGTAAGCATCGATTTTGATTTAACAACTTTTGTAGCCTTGTTTTTTTGGAGAATACTCAATACTATTTGATTGTGTTCTTCACCATCTTTAGCCCAATGGACTGTTACTCCATTTTTTTTTGCATTCGACTCAAAGTCAAGGAGATAGCTATCTAATTTTGATAATGTATGTGCTTTTATTTCGGAAGCCATTCCTCTTAAAAACTCCCATTCAGGCACATCATCTACCGCTACATCTCGTTTAGAACGCACATGCCACAAAGCCGCATCATGCCAATCTACTCTAGCTTCGTCTTTTATAAAAGTGGCTGCTTTTTCTGGGTGTTTGTCCTGCATAGATATATTATTTTTTGCCCAGATTTAAGATTTCAGCAATATGCATCAGTTTCACTTTCTGCTTTTGTCTTTTTACGATTCCATCTAAATGCATCAAACAAGACATATCATTGCTTACTAAAACATCCGCTCCAGAGCCGACAACATCTTTCATTTTATCTTGACCCATTTTAACGGAAACGGCTTCTTCTGCAATCGCAAAAGTGCCCCCAAATCCACAACATTCATCTGCACGAGAAAGCGGAACAAATTCAATTCCAGTTACATGATTTAATACTTTTTCTAAAGCTGATTCGGGTGGGCCGTAAAGTTCAGACGCTTTTCCTACCTTCAATCCTCGAAGACTATGGCAACCCGTATGCAATGCAACCTTTTTTGGGAAATGGACCTTAGGGAGTTGAGCTAGTCCTTGATCTAATAAAAATTCTACTAGGTCAAAAGTCTTGGTTCTAACATGCTTTACTTCGTCTGTTTGTGGAATGATATCATAGTGTTTTCGCACATGCATCGTACAACTTCCTGAAGGCATCACCACCACATCAAATTCAGCAAAATCATTCACAAAGTGATGATACACTTCTTTTGCTTCTTGCTCAAACCCGGAATTAGCCATCGGTTGTCCACAACAAGTTGCTCCCATCGGAGGCTCCACGTCGTATCCAAGCTTCTTCAACAATTCAAAAGTCGCTATCCCTACTTCAGGATAGAACTGATCAATATAACAAGGAATAAAAAGCCCTACCCTCATGATTTAAATATTTTCTACTTGTAGAATTCGTTTAAAATGATTCTCCGTAAAGCGACCCTGATTAACGGCTATAGCTGCACCTAGCGCCGAACCTGCTGCTAAACTCGTTCTTTTCCAAGTGTAACTAGGTCGTTCATTTTTTAACATCTGGCAAAAAACATCATTCTTTGAAAAACCACCGTCAATAAAAACAGTTTCAATCTCATCTGTTTGTCCAATAGCTAAATCCAGTGCTTTCAGTTGATAAGCAACAAGTTCCCAAATCAATTGATGATAAGCTCTTACAAAATCTTTCAACTTATGAATTCCATTATCTGACAGATCACCTTCTCCAAATGATGTAAAAACAAAATAACGTAAACGATCTTGTTTCACACTTTGATAAACTTTTTTGTCGAAAGAAATTGATTTGAAGTAATCATCGTCAAGTTCAAAATGTGTATTCAGTATTTTTAATTGTTCGGAAAACTCATGTCCCAAAAACAATCTAGCTGCTTTTACTTTTTCGCCCTCAACAGATAAAAATTCTAAACAATCCTGGTTGAGTTCTTCCATTGTCAAGGACTCCCTGTTAAAGGGATTTAAAGTAATACTCCAAGTACCTGTAGATATTAAAATGAAATGCTCTTTCACGCCTACCAAGTAGGGCAACAATGCCGCAGAGCTGTCATGAATCCCCACACCCACTTCTAACGCTTCACTACGAAAAAAAGTAGTCGTTGCCGAAACTGGAGTTGGTAGTTGTTTTTCAGACAACTCCTCCCGTACCCATTGATGATAATGCTTATTATTAAAATCCCATAAAGCCGTATGACAACCCATACTTGTATAATCACTAACCACCTTATCATGATATAAAAAGGCGAGATAATTAGGGAGATGCAAGCTAAAGGACACCTCTTTGAAAATCTCCTTTTTCTTTTCCTTTAACCACAACAATTGAAAGCCGGAATTCAACATTCCTAATGGAGGAGAAGAAGTTTCTAAAGTTATCTGTTCTTTATTATACTTTCCATAGAAGCTCTTTATTACTTTTTCATCCATGGGCTTTAGATAATTGTAAAGTGGTAGTTTCACCTCACCCGTATTATCAATATGGACAAAAGAAGCCCCGTAGGTAGAAAAATTTAATTTGGTAATATTAAAATCTAGATTCCAATCCAGCACCCTTAGATTTTCTTGGATAAAACCGACAATCTCAGAAAGGCTATCACAAGGAAAACCGTCTTCATCTTTTATTTCTGGGATTTCTTTTTCCTCAAAATCTACGACATTGAACCCTTCATCAAAAAGATAATACTTCTTATTTGTCTTGCCGATGTCAAATATAAGCGTGTGTTCGATACTATGTATTTTTAATGGTTTATTAAAATAGTATGCCTTCGTTCATTGAACCTTCGTCCCATACTTTTTCTACTAACCCTTTGTAAATCAAAACTTTACAACCCTGTTGCTTTTGAATCAGTTCCTCTTTCCGCGATTAATTTACTTCTCACATCTAATGCACGATAGGTTTCAATCGGATTCAGCACACCTCCAGCTTTTCTTCTTGCTTCCGCCAAAAGAGGCCGCACATCTGTTTGATAAGCTTCCGCCAAAATCTCCTGTGCCAAAGTAATATCATTATTTTTTTGCGCAAGCGCTAACGCCTTTTGATCTACCAATAAAGCTTTTGCGTAAGCCATCTCAATGGCAAGAATAGATTGCAATAAGTCCTCCAATGGATCTTTGATATTATGACTAGCATCTATCATCCAAGCAGGAATAGGATTCTTTGGTTTATTATTCTTCATTCCAAATACCAGTTCATTAAATATTAAAAATAACTGATACGGCTTGATAGCACCAACTGTCAAATCATCATCTCCATATTTACTATCATTAAAGTGAAATCCGCCTAACTTGCCTTGCGACATTAAGGTTGCTACAATTTGCTCGATATTCGTGTTGGGCAAATGATGTCCCAAATCTACTAAAGTATATGCCTTCGGGCCCAATGCATTGGCCAATAAAAACGAGGTGCCCCAATCCTGAATAACCATGGAATAAAAATTAGGCTCATAGGGCTTATATTCAATAAAAAGCTTCCAATCTTTTGGTAAGTGTTTATAAATCTTTTTAAGAGAATCCAAAGTATTATTCAGCGCCGTCCTAAAATTATTCTGTCCAGGAAAATTAGCTCCATCAGCCAACCATACCGTCAAAGATTTTGATCCCAGTGCAACCCCATAATCAATTACCTTTTTGTTATGCCGAACGGCTTGATTCCTCACTTTGGGATCGGTATCACATAAGGAGCCGTATTTATAGGTATATTTTTGACCCGGTTGATCCTGAAAAGTATTAGAATTCATTGCATCGAATTTGATACCCAAATTTTTTGCAAATTTCTTCGTGGCTTTTGGGTCCTTGGGAATATCCCACGGAATATGCAAAGAAACGGCCCCAGCCGACTTGGTCAACGCATGAATTACGCCTATATCCTCTAATTTTTCGTGCAAACTACTGGGTTCTCCCCCAAAACCAAAGCGACCAAAACGTGTCCCTCCAGCCCCTAACGCCCAACTCGGAATAGCCACTTCATAATTTTGAATGGTCTTAATGATTGCATTTGTGTTTATCCCTTTACTAGACAGTTTACTGACTAAGTTTTTTAATTCTTTGTTGTGTTGAGCTAATTTCCCTTTATTGGCTTGAATTAACTGTTTCTTTTGGATCTTCATATTGTTAAAGCTGTTTATATAAAGGCGTAGAATTGAAAAGAGACTATCCTAATTTGCCCTGAAAAGAATCCAAAGATAACAGAAATTAAAGAAACGCTTAAGAATAGCATATAAAACTTTTGCCTACCTTTGCAACTCAATAAACACAGGATAGTCAGATGGAGATTTCAAAGAATTTTGCGGCAACCGAGATAGAAGGAAAATGGTATGACCATTGGATGAGCAAAGGGTATTTTCACTCTGAGCCTGATGAGCGAGAGCCCTTTACCATTTTAATCCCACCACCAAACGTCACAGGTATCTTGCACATGGGACATATGCTCAACAATACCATACAGGATATCCTCATTCGGAAGGCTCGACTAGACGGTAAAAACGCTTGTTGGGTGCCCGGTACAGATCATGCCTCTATTGCCACCGAGGCTAAAGTGGTCAAGTGGTTACGAGCAGAAAAAGGCATAAAGAAATCAGACCTAACTCGTCAAGAATTCATGGACTATGCCCATATCTGGAAGGACAAATACGGGGGCATTATCCTCAATCAGCTCAAAAAACTAGGCGCATCATGTGATTGGGATCGGACCGCATTTACCTTGGATGAAGTTCGCTCGGAGCATGTCCAAAAAGCCTTTATTGACCTTTACGAGAAGGGTTTATTATACCGAGATTACCGCATGATCAACTGGGATCCTGTCGCCAAGACTGTGTTGTCTAACGAGGAGGTTATTCGCAAGGATGTACAAGCTCAGTTATCTTATATTGAATATCGTTTTGCAGATGGTAGCGAAGGCGGCATCACCATTGCCACCCAACGCCCAGAAACCATCATGGCAGATGTAGCGATTGCGGTCAACCCGAAGGACGAAAAATACAAAGACTTAGTCGGTAAAATGGTCTTGATCCCATTGATCGACAAAGCTATTCCCATTATTGCAGATAACCATGTTGATTTGGAATTTGGGACGGGTGCCTTAAAAATCACTCCTGCTCATGCTCCAGAGGATTACGCCATTGGAAAAACCCATGGGCTTGAAGTCATCAACATCTTAAATGAAGATGCAACCATCAATGAAGCGGGACAAATATTAGTAGGTGAAGACCGGTTTGTCGCAAGAAAGAAGATAAATAAAATGTTGGCTGAATCGGGTCATCTTCAAAAACTGGAGGATTATACAACGAACATCGGACGGTCAGAAAGAACCGATGCAGTGGTTGAGCCTAGGCTCTCTTTACAGTGGTATGTTAACATGAAGGAGTTAGGCAAAAAAGCCTTGGATGCAGTCATGATGGATGAGGTTCAGTTCTACCCTGCCAACTTTAAAAATACGTATCGCCACTGGTTAGAGAACATCCAAGATTGGTGCATTTCTCGCCAACTTTGGTGGGGACATCGCATACCTGTATGGTATTTGGGTGATGATGTCTTTGTCGCTAACAGTATAGAAGAAGCTATAATTAAAGCAAAAGAAAAGACTGGTAATCAATCATTAACGATAGATGACTTAAAGCAAGATGATGATGCCTTAGACACTTGGTTTTCTTCCTGGCTTTGGCCAATAAGTGTGTTTGATGGATTTAGCGGAAGCAAAGAATTTGACTACTACTATCCTACTAATGTCTTGGTGACGGGTTGGGATATTATCTTTTTATGGGTGGCAAGGATGATTATGTCTGGCTATGAATGGTATGACCAAAAGCCTTTTGAAAAAGTGTATTTTACGGGTATGGTTCGAGATCAACAACGCCGTAAGATGAGCAAATCATTGGGCAATTCTCCAGATGCCTTGAAGCTGATTGAAAAATTTGGGGCAGATGGGGTTCGCTTTGGGATGTTGTCTTCGTCACCAGCAGGAGGAGATTTATTGTTTGATGAAAAGCTCTGTGAGCAAGGTCGCAACTTTACCAATAAACTTTGGAATGCTTTAAAGCTACTAAAGGGATTTGAAATAGATAAATCACTGCCACAACCCGAAGTTAATGTTTTGGCCATTCAATGGTTTGAAAATAAGAAAAATCATATCCTTACGGAAATGGCTAGGGATTTTGAGCAATTTCGTTTATCGGAGTCGTTGGTACGGCTTTATTCATTTATCTGGGGGGATTTTTGTTCTTGGTATTTAGAAATGATAAAACCAGCCTATCAGCAACCCATTGATGTGGCGACCTATGAAGCTACTGTTGAAATATTTAGTGAGTTGATGACCATTTTGCATCCATTTATGCCTTTCCTTACGGAAGAAATATGGCATTTGTTGAAAGAGCGTAAAGATGGAGAAGACTGTGTCGTAAGTACATGGCCCACGATTGGCACTTTTGACAAGACTTTAGATAAGCAAATAGAATTGACCAAAGAAGTGATAGGAAAGGTGCGGGACATTCGGAATAAAAATGGCTTAAAGAAACGGGAGCCATTGACGCTGCTTGCGCAAAAATCTGAGGAAACCACTAATCTCCTTTCGGCAAAAGGCATTCAAAATCTACTCATCAAATTAGGGGATTTAGAAAAAATAGAACTTGTTGATCAAGATATTGAAGGCACTTCTGTTTCTTTTGGAGCGGGTACAGGCAAATACTTTGTACCGTTGAATCTTACCATTGACGTTGAGGCAGAGACAAAGCGATTGGAAGAAGAATTAAAAAGAGCCAAAGGATTTGTAATGGGCATCGAGAAGAAACTATCCAATGAACGTTTTGTATCTAATGCGCCAGAGGCAGTCGTTGCGATGGAACGCAAGAAACTTGCTGATGGGCTAGCTCGTATTAAAAACATTGAGGAAAGTTTGGAAGCACTAGGTTAATACATTTTAGGTTTTAGCTTGTTAAACATAATGAAATTGATAAAACCATTAGTCGTAGGAGCTAAACAGAAAGAAAGATTATGCCCTCACTAATCCAGTTTTTTCTGTACTTTTGCAGCACATTGACAAAATAGAAAAACATGTATAGGACACATAATTGTGGCGAATTGAGAATGAGCCATGAAGGCGAAACCGTAACCTTAGCTGGTTGGGTACAGATAAGCAGAGGATTTGGCGGATTGACCTTTGTGGATTTGCGCGATCGCTATGGCATTACGCAATTGGTTTTTAACATGGATGAAGATGCAGAGCTGTGTCAACGTGCGCTAAAGCTAGGGCGTGAATTTGTCATACAAGCAGAAGGAGTCGTTCGAGAACGAAGCAACAAAAATGCTAATCGCCCCACAGGAGATATTGAAATAGATGTGAAGACTTTGACCATTTTGAATGGATCAAAGACGCCTCCTTTTACGATAGAGGAAAATACAGATGGAGGAGATGAGTTGCGCATGAAATATCGGTATTTGGACTTGCGTCGAAAATCTTTGCAAGAGAAGATTATATTTAGAAGTGAATTGGCGATTGAGTCTAGAAAGTACCTTGCGGAAAAAGGCTTTTTAGAAATAGAAACGCCGTATTTAATCAAAAGCACACCAGAGGGAGCAAGAGATTTTGTGGTTCCTTCGAGAATGAACCCTGGTCAGTTTTACGCCCTTCCACAAAGCCCGCAAACCTTTAAGCAAATATTAATGGTGGCTGGAATGGATAAATACTTCCAAATCGTTCGTTGCTTTAGAGACGAGGATTTGCGATCGGATCGCCAGCCCGAATTTACACAAATCGATTGTGAGATGGCATTTGTCCATCAGGAGGACATTTTAAATACTTTTGAAGGGTTGACGAAGTATTTATTTAAGACCACAAAGGATATTGAGCTGGGTGATTTTCCAAGGATGACCTATGATGATGCGCTTCGTTTATATGGATCAGACAAGCCCGACTTACGGTTTGACATGCAATTTAAGGAATTGAATGATTTGGCCAAAGGGCATGGATTTAGTGTTTTTGATGATGCGGAATTAATCGTAGGGATTTGCCTAAAGGGAAAAGCTGACGACATGAGCAACAAGACCTTTAAGCAATTAACGGAATGGTTAAAACGCCCTCAAATAGGTGCCAAAGGTCTTGTTCATGTGAAGTTTCAAGGAGACGGTTCTATCAAGTCTTCTGTTGGGAAATTCTATACAGCAGAACAGTTACAGTCGTGGGGTTCGTACTTTGGTGCAAAAGCAGGAGATGTATTATTCATCCTCTCTGGAGAAGCCGAAAAAACACGTACACAACTGAGCGCCTTGCGTTTGGAATTAGCCGCAAAATATGATTTAATCCAACCCGGTGTATTCAAACCACTTTGGGTCATTGATTTCCCACTATTAGAATGGGACGAAGATTCCGAACGATATCATGCCATGCATCACCCATTCACTTCTCCCAAAAAAGAAGACATCGTCAAAATGGAATCCTCAGATCGCAAAGTGTTAGCAGATATTAGAGCGGATGCTTATGATTTGGTCTTAAATGGTTCTGAGATTGGCGGTGGTTCTATTCGGATTCATGACAGAGCCTTACAAGAGCGTAATTTTAAATTGTTAGGGTTTTCGGAAGAAGAAGCAGAGGCACAATTTGGATTCTTGATGGGAGCATTTGAATATGGTGCACCACCGCATGGAGGGATTGCTTTTGGTTTTGATAGATTGGCGGCAGTGATGAATGGCTCTGCGTCTATCCGTGATTATATTGCTTTCCCTAAAAACAATCAAGGACGAGACATGATGATTGATGCACCCGCTGGTATTTCAAGAGAACAGTTGGATGAATTATATTTGGATACAAAAAATCCAAATCTATCTGCAGAGACGTAGTATATAATAGCCTATTAACGCAAAAAAGACCCATAAACATTGCTGATTATGGGTCTTTTGATGTTTAAATGAAGAGCACTAGATGCTCCACAAGTTGCCTTTATACTGTCCCGTTACTTTTTTTCCATCCTCCAACATAAACTCAAATACAAACAATTTTATACCGTCCACTGTTTTAACTTTAAATACACCTCCTGTAATTTCAAGCTCAAGCCCATCTTCAGTTTCGATATTATAATCGATGTAAACCTCCCCCTCCGAAAATAAAAGCGACCCTCAGTCGTCGAAAAATTATATGTTCCGTCTTTTATCGTTTCTCCTTCACTCGTAAGAAATAGCAAGATCGAATCACCTTCTCCAAAAAACGTTCTAGTTGATTCATCATAATTAATAGTTTCAGAAAGAAAGCCCAATTTAAAGTAGGCTAAACCATCCCCTTGACCTGAAACAGCATACGCTATTGCTATCTCTTTTTCTACACCATCATAAGTAAATGCATTCTTCATATTCTATAAAACTAATTCATGTCCTATCACTCAATTATCATACCTATGTCGTTCAGATCAATCTAAAAAATTAACATCTTCATCATAAGGGTATGCCATTAAAAATTTCATCGCGTCCTCAATAGAAAAATTTCCATAGATGACCCGATATAGAATCTGAATCATGGGTAGGTGGATTTTTTCATTTCTCGAAAGATGATAGACAATGATAAGCGTACGTAAACCCTCTACAAGTTCGGTGTTAGTATTATTTATTTCCGCAAGGCTTTCTCCCCTACCTAAACGAAAGCCAAAACGATAATTTCGACTATCGGGGCTCATCGCCGTCACAATTAAATCCCCAATTCCAGCAGTACCCATAAAGGATTTTGATTCAGCACCCATCCTTTTTCCGAAAGCGATCATTTCTGCAAGTCCTTTCGTGATGACTAGTGCTTGAATATTTCGTCCTAAATCTCTCCCTCCTAAAATCCCAGAAAGGATAGCAATAATATTTTTCAACGCACCGGCTAACTCAGTCCCGACAATATCGTCGGAGGTAAAAACTCTAAATTGGTCGGAAGACAAAACCGTCTTGGACTCGTTCAATACCTCTTGATACAAACTAGCCACCAAAGTACCTGCGGGTTTTCCAGCCAAAATTTCTTTTGCGAGGTTGGGGCCAGAAAGACACCCTATTCGCACCACCGAACTTTCTTGACGAATCACCTCACTCATCAGATTAATATGCTTTCTGTATATCGGTATATGTTCAAGATCTTCTTCGCTAATATTATTCAGCGCAAAGCCTTTGGTGCCATGAATGATAAAATGAGAGGGAGTCAGAAACGGAGCAATATCACGCATCATTTGGCGAAAGCGCCTAGAAGGAATAATCGGAAAAATCGTCATGCACCGACTTGTAATTTCTTCTATATCCGTAGTAGCTATTACATTTGGCGCAAGCAAAACACCATCTATCTCGTGCGTCTCATTGATTACTTTAGCTTTTTCTGGCTTCCGAGTATAAATGAGTACATCTCGATTTTTAGCCACAAGATTGGCAATCGCTTTGCCAAAATTACCTGCACCGATAATACCAATAGGTTTTTCTTTTAACTCCATAAGGCGAATATAGATAGAATTTTTATGAATACCATACTCCACATAAAAAAAGCCCTCATTTCTGCCAAACAGAAATGAGGGCTTTTATCCACCTAATACAATCTAGCTAAACATCTCAGATCCTGCAAAATGAAAATTTGCTTCAATCAAAGCATTCTCATCAGAATCAGAACCATGCACTGCATTTTCGCCCAAACTTTTTGCGAATAACTTACGAATCGTACCTGGTGCAGCTTCTGCAGGGTTGGTTGCTCCTATTAGTTCACGGAAGTCAGCCACTGCATTATCTTTTTGTAGAACTGCTGCTACTATTGGCCCAGAAGACATAAAGTCCACTAATTCACCATAGAAAGGGCGTTCTTTGTGTACCGCATAAAACTCTCCGGCCTTTTCAGCTGAAAGCTTAGTGTATTTCATCGCTACAATCTTATAGCCTGCTTTGTTGATCATCGCTAAGATGTCTCCGATGTGCCCAGCTGCCGTAGCATCAGGCTTAATCATGGTAAAAGTAATATTTCCTGCCATTTTCTTTTTGTTTATGGTTAGTAGTTTAGTCCCTTTCGGGAAAATAATCGGCTGCAAAGGTAAGGTTTTTTTTGTTTTCCTAGCAGGATCTGCATACACAATATAGGTTTCGTTTTTTCATGGGTTTATTTCTCCTTTCCGAGGTACTCTTTTTCTTACCAATTATACAAAATTTACGACAGGTTATAAGAAAAGCCAGAACCACTCACTGAATCAGGTTAATTTGCAATAAACAAATCACATGAGATATCTCCTTTTATTTTGCTGCTCATTCTTATGCTCAACTCCAATTTTTACTCAAGACCTTAGAGTCAATTTAAAGCTTGGGACAAATGCGACATTTATAATTGACAATAATAGTAGCCTACAGAATTTTCAAGAGCGATTTGAATGGGGAAATGGATTTCAGGTAGGTGTAGAATCTAGCTATTTAGTTTTTAATAATAAAATTGGACTATTGGGTTCGATAGATTACCAAAATAATGAATTCTCATTCGCACAA
>JAJRQS010000280.1 GCA_024280135.1 Bacteroidota bacterium
AAAGGCGGAGCATTAGATGATGCAAAAACGAATGACATTATAGAATTAGAGCGTTGTGAGGAAGACGACACGAAGGTATTGGCAATAGAGGCAGACTGGCACGAAATTCCTTCTTTGCGTAAGCTTATCAAAGAGGATGTGACGGTATTGAAAGATAAGGTCTGGGAATATCTTCCTAAGATGGAGCAATCTACCTATTTTGTGGTAAAAGAAGCTTTTAAAAAGGTGCTGCCACAGACCCAATACAAAATGTTGAAAGAGTTGAAAGACATCATAAGCGATAGAAACTCAACGAAATACTTATAATTTTAGAGTAAGTCCTAAAATTTACAAAGTCCCGATTTTGCGAAAGCTTGGATTTTGTACCCTACTACCCATACGGATTTATTCACTTTGGAACGACTACTATGAAACGATTACTACCGAGCTGTGTGGGCTTAGCTTTATTATTGACGGCATGTACGTCCACAAAACCCGCAACCACCACAAAGGCTCAACCTGCTGGCGTACTTTCGTACAAAATCAGTAGCAACACCCTATTCAAACACCTAGATGCGAGCTATTTAAATGCAAAAAAGCAGGGCATTGTCGTGCAAGATATTACAGATAGTACGCTAATATTGCCTATTGGAGAAGTTTTTCCAGATTTCATAGGCTCTATTTCTTGTACGGGCTATGGCGCTTCCGATAGTATGGCTATGTTTAAGCTACAGATCTTAATGGATGGAAAAATGGTCGCTGCCGACTCTATTTATGGTCGAAATCCTTCATTAGCTATCTCATATATTGTTGAATAGCATTCCTAATCACTTAATTCTCCACATTCATTGAACTTTTGAACTGCATTAAAGCGTGACTTGCCCTTCTAAAGTTTAATTTTTCAGGAAAGTTGGTAAAAAAAATTGTGAGATAAATAATTTTTGTTACCTTTACAACTCATTAAAAGTATAATACATGAAAAAGGGAACTGTAAAGTTTTTCAACGAGTCCAAAGGTTATGGATTTATCACTGAAGAAGGTTCAGAAAACGAGTACTTCGTACACGTATCTGGAATAATTGATGACATCTCTCAAGGTGACGAAGTTGAATTCGAACTAAAAGAAGGTAAAAAAGGCTTAAATGCTATCAATGTAAGAGTAATCTAATATTGCATCTACCTAAGATACGAAGCCCATCATTTTTATGATGGGCTTTTTTTGTGTAGCTATTTATCTTTTTGGTGAAGGACGAACGTAAAAATGAAATATAAACCACGAACAAAATTTTTTAGCTTCAAAGTCCCTACGAGCTTTTGAGTCTAAATCCGCCAAATCGGTGTCATCCGTGCCTTCCTCAATCGTTAATTTATCCATTTCGCCAAATCAATCAACCCTTCCCCAAAGGTATTATGTCCTAACAAACAACGAAGGTACTTGTCGTTTCGAATGGGTTGATTCAACGTTTGATCCTCCAACCACATATCCGTTATTTTTTCAATCAGTTTGATGTCCTTATCACTGATTGCGTCCATTTCCAGATTCAGCAAGTCTCTAAATTCTGGAAATGAAAAACCTTCTGGTACATCCCAAGTTGGGATATTCTCTTGAACAGTCAAGCTAGGTTGAATAACAGGGCAAAGGCGTACAAAACGAGGGGATTTTGTGGGCAAACTCGGTTCTACAATGGCATAAGAAGAATAACTAGCTGCATCAGGCGGATCACTCAAAATACTTGAAGTCATCTTGATGATGTCCTTGACAAAAGTGGGTTTGTCAAATCGAATGACCAATTCTTCATAAGCGGACTGAAAAACATCCTGCTTGGGTAGATATTTAATCCCCGTGCCTATTGATAGGATATGAATCTTATCCGTGGATACTCCATTACTAATTGCTTCAATCACTCCAGCCAAGACCGGGTTATTATACCCCGCAACTGCTCCATCCCAAAAGTGTCTTTCTACAATCCCCTTGGCGGTTTTGAATTCAATTTTTGCAGGTTTATCAAAATAATTAACAGGTGCATTGGTGGCTGCATGAATGGCTTGCACAAATGTCACTGGGTCTGGAGTTCTAGGCACAGAGCGCTTTCGCCTATTCGCCAAATTAGCTGTCTTTGCGGTGCTGGCCATATTGGATCTAAAGAATCTAGCCCTATTTCTATAATAATCATAGGCCGTAATTAGAAACTGCGTTGATCGTTCACCTGGAATCAATGCCGGTACTTCTGTCAAAGGAATTTTACTTAATTTGGGTAGGACACTTTTCAAACCCTCATACTTATCAGCAGTAGAATACTTGGGTCCAATATTAAAAAAACGTGTGACCCAATTCATTGCGGGCCGCTCCGTAAATCCGAGATTTGAAAAAATGCTTTTTCGAATGACTTCATTCAAAAAGAGTTGTTCTAATTCACTCGGTTTAAAATTTTCGGCTAGCCCCGCAGCGACGATACTTCCACCAGAATTAGCAACAACTAAATCAAAATGAGCTAAGATCTCTCTACCCGGAATATCGCCAAAAATAGCATGCAATGCTTTTGCTTGAACTAATGCCCAAGCTCCCCCACCATCCAAAGATAATATTTTATACTTTCCATCTGCATTCATATGGCAAAGGTAACTATATTGTTTGAACTCGAAATGTAGAAACGAGGGACAAGTATAGAATATCTCGATTAAGAATCAATTTGAAGCCAGTATTAGCCAAATTCCACTTTGAATTACTAATTTTAAAATTTGCCCTCACTTCAATTTCCTTGTCCGTTTCATGGGCTCAATTCCTCGATTTCTCCTAATCTTAATACAAGCAAAAAAAATGTAACAAAAGCAGTCATTATTAAGTATTAAGTACCTACATTTGCTTCTGACTTTTACGCAAGTGTGGTCAACTATTTCTAACCAAAAAGAAAAAAATGAGTAAAGTTACTGTTGTAGGTGCTGGTAATGTAGGGGCAACTGTTGCCAACGTATTAGCAAGATATGATGTCACCAATGAAATCGTCCTCTTGGATCTCAATGGCAAACTAGCCAAGGGAAAGGCACTTGATACATGGGAGCAAGCCCCTATCGAGTATTTTAGTACTAAGCTAGTGGGTACTGATGATTACAAGAAGACAGCTGATTCAGACATAGTGGTCATCACTGCTGGAGTACCCAGAAGACCGGGCATGTCGCGTGATGATTTGATTTCTACAAATGCTAAGATTGTTGTATCTGTTACAAAATCCATCATGAAGTATTCAAAGAACCCGATCATTATCGTTGTATCGAATCCTTTGGACGTGATGACTTATGCAGCATGGAAAGCTTCTGGACTAAAATCTTCAAGAGTATTCGGTATGGCTGGCATTTTGGATACGGGTCGTTATAGAGCCTTTTTGGCGGAAGCTTTAAAGGTTTCCCCAAAAGATATTCAAGCCGTATTAATGGGTGGACATGGAGATACGATGGTTCCTTTACCTAGGTTTACAACTGTGGCAGGTATTCCTGTACTAGATTTAATTGATAGTAAAAAATTAAAAGCTATTGTTGATCGCACCAAAAAAGGTGGCGGCGAATTAGTCAAATTAATGGGTACTTCTGCTTGGTATGCACCGGGTGCTGCTGCTGCTCAAATGGTGACTTCTATCTTAAGAGATGAGCGTCGTATTTTCCCTTGTTGTGTCCAAATCAATAGACAATACGGATTGCCTAAAATGTATTTGGGTGCGCCGACTATTTTGGGTAAGAATGGCGTCGAAAAAATCATCGAATTAAAACTGAATAAGACAGAGTTAAAGGCATTGCATAGTTCTGCCAAAGCCGTAACTAAGGTTTTAGATGGCTTCAAGAAGATGAAAATAAAGTAAGTAATTATACTGAATTCTGAAGACCCAAATACTAGAAAGCATTTTTCAGTGTTTTAGAGGCTGAGAATGTTTCAAGTTATTATGTTGATTGACCATTGGATTTCCAATGGTCAATTTTTTTGGGTTGTCAGATCCCGATTATCTATGGTCGCACAATCTGAAATGGAATATTCATTAAATCTGAGACGCGAGTCGGATGGGTGTCCGTAATAAATACCTGCCCAAAATCTTCCTTACCCAGCACTTCTATTAAATTAGTAACCCTATCTTTATCTAATTTGTCAAAGATATCGTCCATCAATAAAATGGGCAGTTCTTCTGAACTTTTTGCAAGAAACTGATACTGCGCCAATTTCAAAGCAATCACAAAACTCTTCCGCTGCCCTTGCGAGGCAAAACGCTTTAAAGGCATTTCATCCATTCTAAAGGAAAAATCATCTTTATGAATGCCTTCTGTCGTTCTTTCTAAGACTTTATCTTTTTCTAATGCCTTATCAAAAAGTAGAGATAATTTTTCTTTTGCTAAAGAAGATTGATACTCAATTTCGACAGATTCCTTTTCTCCTGAAAGCAATCGATAATATTTATCAAAAATTGGGGTGATCTCTGCTGCCCATTCTTTTCTCACTTCAAATATATGCTCTGCAGAAGGAATCATTTGGTCATTGTATGATTGCAGCAAATTCATATCAAGCCATTCGCTCTTGCTTTTAAGCAAAGCATTTCTTTGCTTTAACAAGCGATTATACCGAATGAGCGACTCTAAGTATTTTTTATTCTTTTGCGAAAGCGTAATATCCGAAAATTTCCTTCTCTGCTCACTTCCGCCTGTGGCAATTAAAGTATCTTCAGGTGCAATCATCACAATAGGCAATCTACCAATGTGCTCAACTAACCTATCGTACTCCTTACCATTTACTTCAAAAGCCTTCTTCTTATTCATCACTATTTTGGTTACCACTTGGAGTGGGCTTTTTCCTGCTTTCGTCTGAAAATCGCCATCCAATCTAGCGAAAGTTTGGCCTTTTAAAATATTATTCTTTTCGATTCCTCCAAAAAAACTTTTTGTCATACAGAGATAATAGATACTATCCAGAAGATTGGTCTTCCCGACCCCATTATTACCCGTAATGACATTAAACCTTGCGTTAAAATTAAATGTCTTCGACTCATAATTTTTATAATGGGTTAGTATTATATGCTTTAGGTACATGATGTAAAGGTAGGAATATTTTTGGTGCTAGCCATACTATCTAAAACCCAGGCTTTGGAGGCTGATTAGTGGAATTGCTTCAGACCCAAAAGCTCGACGTAGGAGACTTTGAGGCTGTCATTAGACACCACCTCTATATGGTCCGCTTCTAAGAAATTTGGGGGACATAGTGACTTTTGTCATTGTTTTTTACCTCTTATCATTCAAAAAATGATATCTTGTGACCAAATCGACACTACATGCAAGAACTAATTGACTTTATCAGCCAGCCCTGGCATTGGGCTGTTTCCGGTTTTTTGATAGCTTCGCTATCCATTTTGATGACCATTTTAGGGGAAAAATTTGGGATATCGGGCTCTTACAATGCTATTTGCACAGCTTCTGGGCTTGGCAAAAAAATGCGCTTTTTTGATCGCAACCTCAAGGATGAATTTTGGCGTTTTTCATTTATTGCTGGAGCGTTGATTGGTGGTTATATTGCTATGCATTACTTACAAAGTGATGCTCCTGTTCAAATTTCGGCAAAGACCATCACTCACCTAAAAGATTGGGGTATTCACTACCCTTCTTCTGTTTCCGAAAACCTAGGCTATCTACCTACTGAAATTTTTAATTTTTCTAATCCCAAAGGTATTCTTTTAGCCTTGGCAGGAGGCATATTAATTGGATTTGGAACCCGATATGGTGAAGGCTGTACGTCTGGTCACGCCATTAATGGTCTAGGGCATTTACAACTCCCTTCATTGATTGCTGTTATTGGTTTTTTCATTGGCGGCTTGCTGATGACCCATCTCCTCATGCCCTGGATTTTTGGTTAATCTTGAAAATAAAACGATATGCGTAATTTACTATTTGCTTTGCTCGGTGTTTTCTTTGGCGTCTTGATGACCAAATCAGAAGCCATCTCATGGTTTCGAATTCATGAAATGTTTCGTTTTGAAAGCATTCATATGTATGGAATCATTGGAGTAGCTGTATGCACAAGTATTCCCGTTTTTTGGTATTTAAAAAAGCGAAAAACGAAAACCCTAAAAGGCTCCTTGCTTGCCTACAAACCCAAAAACTTAAATGTCACTCGCTTTTTAAGCGCAGGTACTATTTTTGGTTTAGGATGGGCACTTTTGGGAGCTTGTCCAGGGCCTATTTATGTAATGATCGGTGGTGGTTTTATGATTTTTGGTGTTGTGCTTATTGGCGCGCTCATCGGTACTTTTTTATATGGACTCTTGCGAGAAAAATTGCCTCATTGAGCATACTGGATTACTATTACAAATATTTTTGAAATGCGCTAACCGTTTCTCTAATTGCATGTCCAAAATCCTGTTTCTTTTCTGTTTCCTTTTTATTTAGAGCATGTATCCTGTGACCAATTTCCAGTCTTGAAGACCTTTGTATTGGAAAGCTAAATTCATAAGCACATTTTAGGTTATTCTCAAACAAAGTTGTACTTTTACCTTTGCGATTACAGGACTGTCCATATAACGATTAAACAATCCAAAAAATATGATTTTAGGGATATTAAAAGAGCAAAATGATAAGCGAGTGGCAATAGTACCCGCTACTATCACAAAAAACAAAGACTTAGCTGAGGTCTGGATCGAA
>JAJRQS010000281.1 GCA_024280135.1 Bacteroidota bacterium
CGTACAATCTGTGGGAAAGTTCGCCGCTGCGTGATTTGGATTAGTCGTGCCATCATAATTACTTTGGTGGCAACCGACGCAAGTGTTGGGTGTATTGCTATAATTTCCGTTATGGCAGGCATTACAATCATTCGCTATATTGGCATGTGCGCCTACTAATGGATAGACTGTATTGTGATCAAAGTTTGCGGGTGTCCAAGCTCCTTCATTATGACATTGTACACAATTTGTCGAAAACCCGACATCTGAATGGTCTGGGTTCGTAGTTCCCTCATAATTACTTTGGTGACAGCCGACGCAAGTGTTGGGTGTATTCGTATAATTTCCGTTATGGCAGGCATTACAGTCATTCGCTATATTGGCGTGTGCGCCATTTAATGGATAGTAATCATCATGATTCGCGAAAGTAGCTGGCGTCCAACCTGGCTCCGTTGTGTGGCAACTTGCACAATCTGTAGGAATACCAATAGAAGCGTGATTTGGATTCGTTGTGCTCGTATAATCAATATTATGACAGGCATTACAATCCGTAGGGGTTCCAGTATAGCCATTCGTGTGGCACTGAGCGCAATCTACTCCTATATGAGCCCCCGTCAATGGGAAATTAGTCCCATCGTGATTAAAATTATCATCTTTACTTCCATTTGGGTGACAAGCTAGACAGGCATTATTAGAATATACATACCCATTCACGCCGTTATGGTCATCATTTGTTTCTGGATTAATATGGCAATTAATACAGCTAAATTCTGCATAGTTACTAGGGTTTGTATGACAATCCACGCATTGATCCCACTCACCTTGGTGCTCTCCACTATATATTGGAAAATACAAGCCATCATGTTCAGAGAAAACAACGGGCGTCCAATCGGGAGCCGTGGTATGACAACTAGCACAATCTGTAGAGAATTGCAAAGTATTATGATTTGGATTTAGGGAACCGTCATAGTCTTCTTGGTGACAAGTCACACAATCAGGAGATAAATCGACATAAGACCCGTTGGTATGACATGCATCGCAATCAGCAATATCATGCCCACCAGTCAACGGGAAAAAACTATGATTAAAGTTATCAACACCCCAACCACCATCCAAAGGATTGTGGCATTCCATACAATTTTCGGAATAACCAGCCGCACGATGATCTGGGTTTTGTGTCTCGACATAATCTTGGCGGTGACAATTTATGCATTCACTACCAATACGCTCAAATCTCAGGTTCGTCTCGGATTGGTGACATTCGACGCAAGTCAATTGGTCATGGGCGCCGATGAGTGCAAAACCATTTTGCTCATGTATTTCAGGAATGGCATCTACAATCCATGACTCTGAATCGTGACACCTTTTACAATCATTACCGACCGTTTGCTGATGAACATCAGTGTGGCAAGAAGCACAGTCCATACTCGTTTGTGTAAACACTAAGCCTGTGTGACACTGTTTACAATCTACACCGTCATGTGCACCTTCTAATGGAAATTCTGTTTTATTGTGGGTAAAACCTGTTTTGACGTTCGGATACTTCCAATCAGTCGTCGGAGAGACTCGTGGTTTATTAGGACTATTAAAATCCCAAGAATCAAGTGGAATACCCCATCCTTCTGCATTATGACAATCGGCACAATTCATGGTAAAATCACTACCATGGGGAGATTGACCAAATATACAGAAAGACCAAGCAATCATTAATACTAATAATGACAGTCTATACATTCCGTTTTACCTGTTTTGTAGACTACGACCAATTGACCGTTTGATTCTTCGGGTTGGTGGCAGGCTTTACATTCGATTTTTTTATGTTTCCCTTCTAAAGGGAACTTAGTTTTATCATGATCAAAATCCATTGCATCCCAAGCTTCGGGTGTATGGCATTTTTGACAATCAGTAATTCCTTTTTCTTCAAACTGTCCAGCATGCTCATCATCATGACAGCTAAAACACTTTTTGTCTAAGTCTCTAAACTTTTGAACATATTCTTTTTTCCCTTTCGGAAAAGAAAAGTGACAAGAGCGGCAGGATACATCTTTGTGCTTTCCTTTTAATGGCCAATCGGTCAACTCATCGTGATTGAATCCCAAAGTTAACCAATTTTCACTAGAATGGCAAGCATCGCAATTCTTTTTAGGATAATATTTTTTATCAATATGTCCTTCATGAATATCAGTATGACAATCTACACAGGTCAGGCCTATATTTCTAAAGGTCCATTTTTCTTCACTCACATGGCAGGCAAAACAAGGAGTCGCTTCATGTGCCCCTGTCAAAGGGAAGTCTGATTTTTGATGATCGTCGATTGAATACAAACTATATCCAAAGCCTTCCAAAAGAGAATGGCATTGTGCGCAATCTGGCGATCGACCATTCTTCTTAAAATCGCCTTTATGGAAGTCTTCATGACAGTTACTACAAGCCGAAAAATCAATCGGGTCTGTCAGTTTGCCAACATGGCATTTTTTACAATCAACCCCTACATGTTTGCCTTCAATATGAAAATCTGTTTGGTCATGATTAAAGTTATCTAAAGACTTCTTTGATGAGAAGCCATTCACTGTATGACACTTTGTACAGTCGGCACCAAACTTACCTTCATGAATATCATCATGACAACTAACACATTGATTCTCAGCAACTCCCTTCTTATCTTGAAAGATATTTTTTGCAGATCTTTTCCTGGCGTGACATTTAAAACAATTGACGGATTGGTGCTTCCCCCTTAGCTTAAACTTTGTTTTACTATGCTTAAACCTTCGTCTTCCAACAAATTTTGTAAAAGCCTGATCGACATGACACTGAGTGCATTTTCCAGGAAATTTCGTTCTATGCGGATCATCATGACAAGCCTTACAATCATTAAACTTTATATCGGCAAACTCCTGAAAATCTAGACCGTTACGCTTTGTTTTTTTATGACATTTGACACAATCTACATCTTGATGTTTTCCAGTCAATCGATAATCTGTATCATCATGATCAAACTTTTTTGCGGGATCAAATTTATCTTCATTATGGCATTTAGCACAATCGTTTGATAATGTTTTTTGGTGGTAATCATCATGACATGCGAGACACTTTGTATCCATTCCCAAGAAAGTATTTTTCTTTTCGCGATATTTTTTTTCTTTGATATTGTCGGGCTTATGACAGTCTTTACAATCAATAACGACGTGCTCTCCTTTTAATTTATAACCAGCCAAGTCATGGTCAAAACGATCTTCATCAAAATTAACCAACTTAAATTTTCGACCATGATGGTCATTATGACACTTAAAACAATTTTTATTTTTTACTTCTTTGCTAGAATGGTAACCTTTCTTTCTTCTTATCAGACTTTTTATTTCTTTGTGACAGGCTAGACACTTTTGATTGGTTACTTTATTCCCAATTTCATGGCACTGCGTACAATTGCTCAGCCCTTCTAAATGAGCATGGGCTTGAGCCAAATCACCTGGAGATAATTGCCCGTATCCTACTTGCGTAAAAAGTAGTATCGTCCAGAAAAGATATGTAATTCTCATACTCAACTCACTTATGTTTTTTAACAATATAACCAAAACGTTTTGTGATGGCCACACCTGCTTTTTCCAAAAATTTTGTCGGCAACTCTCCACCAGCAAAAATATAAACTAAGTCATTCTCAATCGTTTTAATCTGCTCATCCCCTATTTTTAAGTCAATGTGACTATCGGTAATCTTCTTCAAGTTCGAGTTAAAAATCACTGTAAGCGACTGACGCTCAATAGCCTTAGTAATTTTTTCTCTATTCTTAGGTTTGATCCTAGAGAATTTATCCTTACGATAGGACAAGATGACATCATTTTCTTTCATCAATAGCATCGCAGACTCTACAGCAGAATCTCCCCCACCTACAACAAGTACTTTTTTTCCAGTTATCTGTTCAGCATCTAACAGGCGATAAGCTACTTTCATGCTTTCTTCTCCTTCTACCCCTAATTTCCTTGGGCTACCCCGACGTCCAATAGCCAGAAGCACATTATCGGTGATATACTCCTTATTCGTAGTAATTACTTTAAACGTTCCATCTTGCATGGGTTGAACACGCTCTACTTTAGTATGCTCAACGATGTTTAGATTATTTTCACCAATCACTTTCGTCCAAAGCGTCAGCAACTCATCTTTTGAAGTATCATACAATTTTACCTTTCCATGTAAAGGTAAATCCATAGGTGCAGTCATGACAATCTTAGACCTAGGAAAAGTATAAACTGTCCCCCCTAAAGAATCTTGCTCTAGAGTAATGGCATTCAATCCATGCTTTTTTGCCGCAAGGCTTGCCGAAATACCTGCAGGCCCCGAACCAACAATAATCAAGTCGATATCCGCTTTCTTGTCTTTTTGGGCAGCTATAATACTATCAATCGCTTGTTTACCTTGCTCAACACTATTTTTGATTAAGCCCATCCCCCCTAACTCCCCAGCGATAAAAATACCTTTTATATTGGTTTCAAAATTCTCATTAACATGTGGTAAGTCCACCCCACGCTTTTCGGTACCAATGCGCAAGGAAATAGCTTCTACCGGACAGTCATGAAAACAAGCGCCGTGACCAATACAACTGGTGGCATTAATCACGGTTGCCTTACCATCGACAATGCCCAAAATATCTTTTTCAGGGCAAGCAGAAATACATGCTGCACTCCCAATACAAGTTTTCAAATCAATATAGGGGTGCAATGAAATCGGCTCAAAAAGTCCTGCTTCTTTAGCGATTTCTACTTTCTTTTCTGTTATTTTCGATTTCTTTTTGAGCGTACGCATATACAAGTAAATCGTAACGAAACACAAAAGGGCTACCACACCATAGGTCAATATCTGTTCAATCAAAACTTCCATCAAAAAATCCATTTATATCCTAAAGCCAACGTGATAACTACATGAATAATTACAATCACCAACATAATCAATGCAAAAGGCAAATGAGCCACATGCCAATATTTGAATAAACGCTGCATGGTTTCTAGCCGCACTATTTTTCGCGCAAGCGACCGCTCTTCTTTAAAAACAACCAAAACAGATTGTCGTTCTGCTTTTGATAATCCACTCTTTTTCAGAGCTTTAGACACCCTTCGTATGTTCTTTCTATTGGCAAAATAACTCGCGACCATCCCCGACTCTGTCCCACTTCCTTGTGCCACATTCATCACCACTTGATGGGCATCCGCACTTTCAAATTTTGACTCTAGAGATGACGCCAAATTATTTTTCATTTCTTTGACTTCGTTCAGTCCTAGCTCTCGACCTTCAATGGTTCGCGGAATTTGGATATAAATAAATCGCCCTACCGCTCCACTCAATACAACCATCACCATAGACCAAAAGGCAATAGATACCACTCCGCCAAATTTGAAGGTGGTATGAAAAAGAACTAAGATGGGCCCAAGTGTACACAAGAAGATATGAAATTCAAGAAGATATTTTAGGCGGATATATTTTGCCAAAAAATTGTAGCGTTTTCGAGCAATATAAATAGCCACGCCAAAGACAATCATAAAAGTACCGAGAATACCTAATCCGTGTCCCATCGTACCGCTTGGCTTAAACCAACTATTCTGGGGATGAAAATAACGATCTATAATTGGTGTATTGTAATAGTCTAATCCGATAGAAGTCAGATATATTGTTACAACTACGGTGATTCCCACCATCACCCATATATACACGGTATGGACGGTTTTTGTCATTTGGATAATTTTTTAGTTAGACTGCGCCCCAAATCTACAATAAAAAATAAAACTAACCACAATTAAGTTCATTTTTTGTTTTAATGTTTGGTCTGCTGGAATGCAAGAATGTCGTAAACGGATTTGCTAAATTAAAAATGCTTCCATAAAAAAGATACAATTTTAGAAATTAGCATTTTTGGCTCAACCTGCCCGACGCAAGCGAGTTGAATAAGCCCTAAGTTTATTGACCTTTTCCATCGTTTTTGTCATAAATACTAACCGAATCATTGAATTAAAAAAAATCTATGGTAGATCCTGTCAGCCACAAGGCAAAACCTACCTAATCAAAAAACAAAGTAGAGAAAGACCACTGAACAACTCCAACAATCAACAGGCTCAAGCTCCCAACCCTGCTACAAATTCATCCACCACC
The DNA here is from genome assembly GCA_024280135.1 of Bacteroidota bacterium. Classification (GTDB taxonomy): domain Bacteria; phylum Bacteroidota; class Bacteroidia; order Chitinophagales; family Saprospiraceae; genus HyVt-613. Next base: position 6,115 of record JAJRQS010000281.1, read on the forward strand.
TGCTCATCCATAGCCCAAGAAGTGACCAAGCGTATAGCGGAATAATCATCATTAACTTTCTTCCAAATATGGAATTCATATTGTTTTTTCAGCTTGTCAATCAAGGCATTAGGTAGTATTGGGAATATTTGGTTGGTCTCGGTTTGCACCAAAAAATCATAGCCTTTAGCTTCAAAAGCTATTTTCATTTTTTGCGCAAGCTGATTGGCATGCTTAGCTAATTCAAAGTATAATTCATCCTGAAATAAAGCCATAAATTGAATACCGATTACTCGCCCCTTTGACATCATCGCCCCTTTTTGCTTGACATGATAACCAAAATCTTCTTGCAAATCGGGGTTATTAATAATAATGGCTTCGCCCAAAAGAGCACCGTTTTTTGTACCGCCTAAATAAAAAACATCCGTATATCGTGCCATATCTGCAAAGTTCAAATCCGCACCTTCCACCATTAAGGCATTCCCTATCCTAGCTCCATCTACAAACAAAAACAAGGCATTCTTTTGACAAAATTCATACAGCGCCACCAACTCCAATTTTGTATAATGCGTACCTAATTCAGTGGCATTGGAGATATAAACCAGCTTTGGTTTAACGACGTGCGGCACATGGCTATGTTGATTTAAGACTTCTTGGATTTGTGCAGGGGTTATTTTTCCGTCTTGCGACAAAATGGTATTCACCTTGTGCCCTTGTGCTTCGATGGCACCCGCTTCATTGGTACTGATATGTCCCGTAAAAGCAGATATCACGGACTCATGCGGCCGAAGAAGCGCCGAGATGACAATCAAATTAGCTTGTGTCCCCCCCGAAACAAAATGAATAACGGAAGTCGCGTTATACAAATGTTGATGGATTAATTGCTTTGCAGCAAAAGAGTATTCGTCCACTCCATATCCATCTTGTTGAATCCTATTTGTTTGCGCAAGCATCTCCAAAATCCTTGGGTGACAACCTTCACTATAATCATCTTGAAATCTGTATTTTTTCACGATAGCTCTGTCTTTGTAACTGTTAATGCACTAAAACCTTTCACAAGGTAAACATTCTTTAGAACTATAAACCACTTTCAAAATCAATGGCGATAGAAACTCAGCCCCAAGCTGCTAAAAGGCAAAATCGTGTATATAAATTCTAAAGCCCCTAATTGAACTTAGCCTTCAAAAAACAAATCACGTCCAAAACCGTTCCTGTATAAACGAAAAGACCCTAAAACAAAAAACCATGAAGACAAAGAAAGAAATAGTAGATAATTGGCTACCTAGATACACTGGAACAGCGCTTGAAGATTATGGTCAATACATTATTTTAGTCAATTTTAGTGCCTATGTCTATCAATTTGCCAAAAAATATGGGGTAGAGATAAAAGGTTTAGATCGTGCCATGATGAGCGCAACCGCTGATAACATCACTATTGTCAACTTTGGAATGGGTAGTCCCAATGCGGGTACCATTATAGATTTATTGACCGCTGTCAAACCAAAAGCCTGTATTTTCTTAGGAAAATGTGGCGGATTAAAGACCAAGAAAAATAAAGTCGGCGATTACATCCTTCCTATTGCAGCTATCCGTGGCGAAGGAACTTCTAATGACTACTTACCCGCTGAAGTGCCTGCTTTACCCGCATTCGCCTTGCAAAAAGCTATTTCTACCACTATTCGAGACAAGGGGTTAGACTATTGGACGGGAACTGTCTATACCACCAACAAACGTGTATGGGAGCATCGTGATGACTTCAAAGCTTATTTGAAGTCACTGCGACCGATTGCGATTGATATGGAAACAGCAACCATCTTTGTAGCCGCTTTTAAGAATAAAATTCCGGCTGGAGCTTTACTGCTCGTTTCAGACATGCCGATGGTTCCAGAAGGAGTCAAAACCGAAAAAAGCGACAAGGGTGTCTCTAAAAAATATGTCAAAAATCATTTAATCATTGGTATCGAATCTCTAAGGCAACTCATCAACAACTCCCAAACGGTCAAGCACTTAAAATTCTAAAACGGGAGGATGAAATCACTCAACCTCCATCGAGAAATTCTTCGGCTTGCCATTCCTAATATTCTGACTAATATTTCTGTGCCCTTGTTGAGTACAGTGGATACGATATTGATGGGACATTTTTCAGCTACTCACCTCGGAGCCGTAGGTATTGGCTCTATGATTTTTAATTTTTTGTATTGGAATTTTGGTTTTTTACGGATGGGTACGGTAGGTATTACGGCACAGGCTTATGGCGCCAAGAATCAATCAAATATGATTCACACTGTTGCTCGTGCGATGATGTTGGCATTGCTTATCTCCTTCGTATTATTAATTCTTCAGTCACCAATTCGCGAAGGCATGATCTATTTAATGCAAGCTACGCCCGACCTCATTCCTTTCGTTCAAAAATATTATAATGTCCGTATTTGGGCTGCCCCGGCCACTTTAGCCTTATACGGACTATTTGGATTTTTCTTTGGCATGCAAAATGTTTTGACACCTATGATATTAACCATATTAATTAATGTGGTGAACATCGTCTTGAGTTATATTTTTATTTATCAATTTGGGATGGATGTAGCAGGCGTCGCATGGGGTACGGTCATTGCGCAGTATTTTGGGCTGCTCATCGGTTTGGTCTTATTTAAAAAAAAATATTATTATTTGTGGCCTGCCTTTCGCCGAAAAATTGCTTTTGATTTAGCACCTTTAAAAAAATTCTTTAGTATCAACCGAGATATATTTATCCGTACACTAAGTTTGAGTTCTACTTTCTTTTTCTTTTATAGCCAATCAGCAAAAAGTGGAGCCATAGCCCTTGCGGCAAATGTTGTTCTACTCCAATATGTCAATTGGATGTCTTTTGGCGTTGATGGATTTGCCTATGCGACAGAGGCCCTTGTGGGCAAATACAAGGGCGCCAAAGAAGATACCACTTTGCAGAATACCATTCGATATTCGATGTACTGGGGGATGGGATTGGCTACTTTATTTAGCCTAAGTTATTTTGGTTTTGGAGATGGGTTGCTTTGGGTATTTACCGATGAAATCGAAGTTATCGCTTTCGCAAAACCCCTTTTATTTTGGGTTATTCTTTTTCCCATTATGGGTACGCCTTCTTATATTTGGGATGGGGTTTATATTGGTTTGACTGCTTCTCGTGCGATGCGTAATACGATGGTCCTGGCTTTTATCGCTTTTCTCCTGACTTACTATTTAAGTGTAGATATGCTAGGTGTTCATAGTCTTTGGTTGGCGCTTTCTGTCTTTCTTGGACTTCGGGGCGTTATGCAGACTATTTTATTTCGACAAAAGGGGTTGGATATTAAATAGTAGCTCCAATTAGTCAGCGAATGGAGGAGGATGGCACACAGATGACGCGGATTGGGCGGATTTTCACAGATTTATACCCAAAAGCCCGTAGGGACTTTGAAGCTAAAATATTTTGTTTATGGTTTCTATTTTCTTCACCACAGATTACACCGATTTGC
>JAJRQS010000282.1 GCA_024280135.1 Bacteroidota bacterium
ACATTCTCTTCAACTCAAAGGTTCCTAATTGGGTTGGTTTTGAAAATAGGAGGAATCAGGGGAGCCTATTACTCTTAACAAAATCCTAAATACCCGACGATACTCTTAAATTGGTGTTAAAGCTAAGAAATAGAGAAGGTTAGCCCTTACATTTGTGGGAAACCAAACTCAATAGCCATGAAAAATTATGCATTACTTATATTAATAGGCTTGATGACTAGCTTGGGACTCAGCTCCTGCTCCAATAACATGTCCGTATTTAGCAAGACCCTATATGAAGAAAATAATTGGTCGGACAGTGAATTGAGTAATATTCAATTTTACTTATCGGAAGATATTATTCTGCGTCGATCTCTCGAAAAAGGGGAAACTGTTATTTCCTCTGGCAAGATCAAAATCATTAATGGACAAAAGGTAGAAGAAATCATTTTCGAAAGAGGGACGCCAGGTGTATTTATCAAAAGAAAAAAAGACAATCACTTTGCAGTGTCCTTTGAAGATGGAGATAAGCATTTAGTCTTTGGCCCAAATAATTCTTCAGATGGAAAATATGCACTACTAGCCATTAAATGGAAGGGAAGAAAAGGCATTATCACTTATGATGATAAAAAATGGAAAACCTATAATAATGGTCATGTCGCCAAATTATTAATTGACCTAAAGAAAATCAATCAAGTATCCGTGAAGAAACGGAAAGTAGGTGGACGAAAAGTAGGTAATTAGGGAAATTTCATGGGCAAAAAAAAAGCCACCCAATAGGTGGCTTTTTCTTTTTTTTAAAAGTTCGGGCAATAGACTCCCCGTCTTTCAGGGCCACAAATCTTATAGGCCAAAGAGAATTCAAAAGCTCCATTGGAGCGAGTTGCTTGTCTTAATAGAGAGGTATTAATATCATAACTGAATCCTAAAGAAAACTGGTCATAATCAAAACGAGTTGTTAAGATTAATGCATCCATGTGGGTTTTCTTTTCTAGTTTATTAGCGAGTCTAGCCCAAAGACCAAATTGAACCGCTTGGTAAAACTGTTTATTATCTCCTAAGACAAATTTGACGTTTGTTCCTCCATTTATTTCTTTACTGGGTCCTTGAAAAAAGGCTACAATCTTAGGACTTAGTCCAATCCTATCACTTACCATGAATTCTCCACCTGCATGCCCAGAGATACGAGAGTACATAGATACTCTGCCATCTGCATCAAAAGAGACATTTGAGCGATTGATGTGGTGGTAAGATCCTCCAATATGAAAGTTAGTCATGTCATCAAACACAGAGAACCATAATACGCCGGCCCCTACATCTACAAAACCAAATTGATCGCGTGTCCAGTTTTCATAACTAGGAATACCTTCGTCAAACCCTCCTTCACCATTATACTGATTACCCCATTGAGCCTTCGTAAAATCTACATTTCTTTGAGAATATCCTCCCTCAGCCCCTACTACAAAATAATGTGCTTTACTTCTATATCCACCCATTTTTTTACTGTATGAACCAGATAGTCTTGCTTGCATCGTACCAAAGCCCAAAGAACCTGCTTGGTCTCTCCACAATGTAATCCCAGCTCCAAAATAGTCGCTTCTACCGACAGGTATTTTTTGGTCGTAAGACACTGAAAAAGTAGAAAAGGCATTCCCTTTTAAAATACTAGCCCATTGATTTCTGTAATTTCCGCTGACTCTACCGCTACAATTCATGACTCCTGTGAAAGCAGGATTCAAGTTAAGAGGAGAAAGGTAAAATTGAGAAAAGTGGATATCCTGTGCTTGAGCCGTTAAGCCAAAAGCCATCAGAAAGACAAAAAGGCCGATTTTTTGTGTTAGTCTTGTAATCATCATCTTAATTAAATTAAAGTGCGGTTTAGCATTTAGAAGATACATTCAATAGGGAAATTGCTGTTTCAAAACGAAATTCATCTCTGCTTTATTCTAAAAACAGAAAAAAAGACCGTTCTCCTAAGGTGCTAAGTTAGTTATTTTTTTTCTTTTACGCTTAGATTTCTTCGTAAAAAAAACTTAATCATCCTTTATCGGCCACGTACAGCCATGTTCTTTTACTAAAAAATCATCTAAATAATCTGCTTTCGCCAAATGTTCTTTGATAATAGCCCCTCCTGTTTCTAAGGAAAAATACTTATCATATGCCGTCCAACTCAACACAATCATCCGATTTCTTACGGACAAACGTATTCTGTCTGGCTCATTATTTTGCGAAAGCAAAAAAGTTAATAATTTATTGGAAGGTTCATCTGAAAGAGAACAGAGAATAGCATCACCAAATATAAATCCCGTGTCCTTATTGTAGGCAATCGTAATCTGTACACTACCATTTTGTAGCTCCCACAAATTTGATGCCACATAGGTATTCTCTTCAGCATATCCAAGTGATGCCAAAATGATATTAATTGTATTTCTAATGCCTGATTTTTTCATCTATCTTGGGGTGAAGTTAATCTCTGCTATCATCTCTAAATATCGTTTATAAAATAATGGGCGATTCTCATACTCCAACAATTCTATCGGCGCTTTTGCATACGGAAAACTATTTTCATACTGTTTCAGTATTTTTTTTATTTCTTTTTTGACTGTGGCTGGAAATTTCTTACTGATATTAAAAGAAACATCAACCATTCCGATATTCTTAAAATATTCGGGATCCCGTATTCGATAGTATAACAAAAACAAAGCCTTACAAGGAGGTGGTACCGAAAAATTAAACAACAAATAACCTACTATAAAATCAACGATGGCTTCCGCATAGTGAAACGCCTCTTGTTCAACATACCAATCGAGTGTGGGTAGCTCTGAAAATATCGTGTCTCTTATTTGTGCGGAACGAATCACTGGATTAAACCCAAAAGTAGCGTCTGTCACATACAACTCCTCCATCATTCTTTCTTTCGGAATTTGTAATATTAAGTCAAATACATTAAGAATTTCCTCATTGATAGTATTCGGATCATTGGACTGCCCCGAAAAAGCTAACCTATCGATCTTCTCTAGGTAATCCATCAGCAACCCTTCTGGTTTAATCAAAAAGTCAACTTTATAGGCTGCTGCTAAAAGTAAATACCGCAATGCACTCGGATATTTTTTTGTATCAATTGGTCCTACATCCTTTATGGTCAATACCTTCCGCAAAAGATCTGTGATGAATTGATAACTCACCAATTTTCTTTCACGCGGTTGCATTTTTTTGGAAGAAGGATTCATCAAACCGAATTTACTATAGATCAAATCATCCTTCTTATCTGCAGTTAGAGCTATCTCCTTTAGGGTATAATATAACTTATAAGGCGAGGTCACCTGAACCAAAGAATGGGAGACCAAAAGCAATTGTTTCTTGTTCAGTGTGTATTTACAAAATTTAAGATTGTAATTCTCTGTCAATAAATCTAATAATAATTCATCAGGGTATTCTTCTTCCGATGCCATCAAAGCTTGGATGAAGATATTTTTGGACGTAATCGTTCCTCTGATACTTTTTGAGCCTTGAATGATTTCAAATTGCAATGCACCTTGATCAGATGTAACGAAGACATTCTTTCCACCTTCATTTTTTAAATACTCAAAAAAACGTCTGTATGCTGAAAAGCGTTTTCCTTCATCAAATAGCCCAATGGACTCGTCCCAAATGTCATATTTTTCTGGTGTCTTAAAAGCATCGCTAAATCGTCCAAATGCATAAGCATTAAAAACATTGGACGCTGGGGGCTTCTGCCTAAACTTTTTAAACCAACTCATTTATGGAATCATTTGGCAGCAAATATAAAGAAATTAAGACTAACGTCCATTTACAGCTCGATACTTTCGGGCTTTTGTGGGATCTATTTTGGACATGATGGTAACAAACTTTGACTTCTGATTGGAGGGTGCTTGTTTGAAGATTTCGACTAGTTCCGTTGTTTTAGAATTGGCAAAAATCTGTAGAATAAAAGCATTCAAAAAATCTTTATTCACTTGATTTATTTTTTCCAGAGCAGTCATAATTTTATTCCTTCCTGTTTCAGGGTTATCGACCATTACATCTAACCCTTGTCGATGATACTCGTACATTGCTTTTCTAAAAGGAATGGATCGTGGATTCGTGATACTTTCAAATATTTGGAAACGATTGTTCTTTTTTGAAGTATTCCATCCTGCGCTTTTGGGAGCAATATTAACTATGTTTCCAGCTTCTTGATAGTAGATTGTGCCTCCATTTTGAGCAAAAGAGTCATAGTCTAAACCTAAAATAATGTGGACATAAAAAGCAAGTACTTGGCTCAATTCATCTGTATATCCATTTTTGGTGTATTGAATCGGCTGAAACTCTTGATAAGAAAATTCTAATTCTTTGTCCAAATGCGAAAACATAACCGTTTCTTGGCTTGACCCATAGATGGGTCTAGAAGATTTTATGGCCAAATCCGCTCTAAATCTATTATCTCCCAGTTCATCTGTGATTGTTATTTGAAAACTACATTTGATACGCTCTTCATCTTCAAAAAAGTCCTCTGTCCATTTCTGTCCGTTCAAAAAATCTTCTACGGATTGTTCTAAGGTCTTGAAGACCTTCGGGTCCGTTGTTTGTAATTTTGGGGTAGCTACTTTTGCTGTCGCTTTCAATTCTTGCGCCTGTAACGCTAAGGAGGAGCAGAAAAAAAGAATCAAAAAATAATATCCTTTCATTGTTTTACTTTTGTGATCGGTTTAAATATTTTCGATGGCATCTAAGATATCATCAGCAACATCAAGCTTGCTTTTTAACTGAAATTCTTGGGTTTTATTGCCTTCAAAAACAAGTGTAATCTTATTTGTATCGTGATTAAACCCTGCCCCTTTATCCTTTAAAGAGTTGAGCACGATAAAATCAAAGCCCTTTTTTGTTAATTTACGAGTAGCATTTTCGACAGGATTCTCGGTTTCTAGCGCGAAGCCGATTAAAACTTGATCTTTCTTTTTTAGTTGACCCAGTGTCGCTGCGATATCCGGGTTTTTAACTAATTCAATGGTCATTTCCTCGATACCCTTCTTCTTTTTGATTTTTTCCTTTGCAGTATGTTTGGGTCTAAAGTCTGCGACAGCGGCTGCCATTATTGCGACATCTGCTTGCGCAAAGTGTTTTTTAGCTGCCTCAAACATTTCTAAAGCAGAGGTCACTGGAATTATTTCAATAGCTGGGTGGTCTATTTTTAGTTTGGTAGGGCCCAAGATTAACTTTACTTGCCCGCCTCTTGCCACTACTTTTTCCGCAAGGGCCTTGCCCATTTTACCTGAAGAATAATTCCCAATAAAGCGTACAGGGTCAATAGCCTCGAAAGTTGGCCCAGCCGTAATAAGTACTGTTTTGCCCGTAAGGGACTGTTCCTTACGGAAAAAATCAATGAGCTCCTTTAATAGATTTTCGGGTTCAGCCATCCGACCTTTGCCGACTAGTCCGCTTGCTAATTCTCCAGATTCTGGTTCTATCAACTTGTTTCCATAGCTCAAAACTTTTTGGATATTTCCTTGAGTAGAAGGGTGGGTCCACATATCCAAATCCATACCCGGTGCAATGAACACAGGGCACCTAGCGGAAAGATAAACCGCATTCAAAATGTTGTCACAAATACCGTTTGCCATCTTTGCAAGAGTATTAGCCGTAGCTGGAGCAATAATCATAGCATCCGCCCAAAGCCCAAGTTCGACATGGTTGCTCCATTCATCTCCATCTGCAATCCCTGTAATTACGGGGTTTTTAGCGAGCGTGGAAAGGGTCAAAGGGCTAATGAAGGCTGTTGCGCTTTGGGTCATCACGACTTTGACTGTTGCACCTGACTTGATTAATAGGCGAACAAAAAAAGCCGCCTTATAGGCGGCAATACTCCCCGTAATACCAAGTATTATCTTCTTTCCGGCAAGTGTATTCATTACTTTTATTTGGCTGAACAATTAATTATTCAACGAGAAATTTAATATTCTGGTTGACTTTCTTCAGCATATTTGTGCGAAAGCTTATCCTCCATAAATTCACTCAAAGCAATTACGGCAGGATTAGGGATACGCTCGTAGAATCTTGAAATTTCGATTTGTTCTTTATTTTCTTGAACTTCCTCTATGGTGTCATAGGTCTCTTCAAACTCTCTAAGTTTACGACTCAACTCTTCCTTGAGATCCATATTAAGTTGCTTAGAACGCTTTGAGGCAATCGCTAGAGACTCATAAATATTTCCCGTTTTCGCCATAATAGCTTTGACATTTCTGGCCTTAGCAATCGGATCAATGTGTTGAACTTTTGATTTAATATCCATCTTTCTTCAGTTTTTTGATTTTGTTTAACGTTTTTTTCATCATTGTGTTCACTTCGGTCAGATGCTCAGACTTCGTGTACTTATGCTTGAATAACTTGGCATATTCGAATGCCTTTTCATAACGTTCTTTTTGTTTCTTAATTACACTCTTTCGGGCTAGTTCATAATTACCCTTCACAATGAGGTATCTAACTCGCTCCACCTCTTTAGACTCCGGAAAGTCCCTTAATAGGTTTTCGAAAGAAATCGTAGCGGCTTGATATTCCCCCATTTTATAGTACAAATAGCCTTCTTCAAAGGACTTTTTCTCAAGTTTGGTTCGCAATTCAAGCATCAATTGATTAACCTCTTTCAATCGTTCGCTATTGGGATATGTATCTGCAAACTGTTGAAATTGCTCAATGGCCTCTTGCGTACTCTCCTGCTCTAGCTTATAGTCTGGTGATTGCCGATACATGCAATACCCCACCATATAATCAGCCTCTTCTCTATTCGTACTATTCGGAAAAGTCTTAGCGAACGACTTGAAGTAGTATTTCGCTAAAATAAACTGTTCCATATAATAATGCGTATAAGCATACTTAAAATACACTTCTTCCGCTTTTACTTTCCCTCTATAACTATTGATTAGCTTTTCATATAGCTGTTGCGCTTTAAACCACTCTTCATCGTTATAATACGCACTGGCTTTCTCAAAAATCAAGTCGGAATTCCCACTATTCAAAATTTTCTCAAATTCTGGTTTACAGCTTGCTATACTCCCTAGAACCATAAAAGCCATAAATACCTGAAACACTATCCTACTCATTCATTTTTAGTTTTGTCCGATCTAATCTTGCGCCAAGGAACTTAGTTCTCTAAATCGGCTTGCAAAAGTACGGTTTTTTTTAATAACTAAGCACTCAAAAATCTTTTTGCGGTCTCAAATGCTAAAATTACGTTGACAAGACTAGAAAACGAGCGAAACCCTAAAGCATTGCCTTTGGGTTTCATGTTAAGAAAATTCACACGTACGTCGTGTTTATGAGCTACAACTTATTCAAATCTAGGACAATATGGTCTAGGACAGTGGCAACTGGCTGAGCCGAAAATCTAAGTTCTTCCGTCATCGTAATAGCTTCGTTTTGGTATTTGAAAGTATCTCCATCTTGGCTGATGATGATGATATTGCCTTTGGTTTTGTCAGGTACAAACGTGCAAACGTTATCACTATCTGAGAAGGGCTTCATTTCTGTTACCGCGAATTTATCCTCAAAAACAAAGTAAACCTTAGTTTTTGCTTGATCATATCCTTCCGGAAAACTTACGCATAGCTTGTGATCAGTCGTAAATTGAGAAGCACCTGTGATCCATCCAAGCTTATCGGTTGTATATTCAACGCCGGAATAATTTTGTCCTTCGCTAACCCATTCTGATTTTTTTAGACCATTGAATGAAGGCAACCAATTAAAGTCATCTGAATCTTGGCTATCTCCTTGCTGCCATGTGCCTCCAAGCGAAAACGCATGGGCTGAAGGTGATTTAATGGTCATTTTTTTACCTGGGGCGATTTTAACCGCTTGGGTATTGTGGTATGCTTTTATTTGAATGATGTGGTGATGCTCCAATGGATTCTTGCCCGTTGAATTCGAATTAAGATAAGCAAAAATCAAGTCTGATTTTTTGCCAATTTTAGTTAAGCTCAAATCAACTCTTCCAGTAACAAGCGCTCCTTTGCCGTCCACCAGAGTGTTGGCTGGGAAAAAAAGTTCTTCACCTGAACCTAGTACAACCTTGCTATCTTCCTCTGCTAGAATGCTCTTTGAAGTTGTTTTTAAATCAAGCACCTCTGGCCACTCCACAGCTGTTTTACGATAGGGCGTAAAATCATCTACATCTTTTTCACACCCCGCAAAGCCCAGCAAAATTAACAATAAAAGGAAATTAAGTTTCATAGTTTTTTTTATATGGACTAGACGCAGCAATTAAGCTAAACGCTGCTCCTTTTTACCCTAAAAAATATATTTTATACCTGTCAAAATATTAAAGGTAGTAATATTTTGTTTGACTGGATGGGCATTCAAAGTAAAACTCTCTGGATAAAATCGAACTTGAGGTTCTACAAATACGCCCCATTGGTCTCCAAGTAAATACTGCAATTCAACAGAACCGAAGAAGCTGGCTCCAATATTTTTCTTATAAATTTTTTCGTCTCGCAAAGAAACCAAAGCAATATTTTGATTTAAGTATGTGCCATTTTGAGTAAAATTGAGATTCAACACTGCGCCTGCATGAAATCCAATTTGCACTTTATTCTTCATTGACAGATACCCAATACTAATCGGAATATCTACTGTACGATACGTGTTCACCAATCTCAAATCTCTCCTTCCAAACTCAAAACTTGTATCTCGCCCAATAATCGCCCCTTGATCATCTCGTATCGTTGTGATAATCATTTTCTCATCGTCCTCTATGGAATATTTAAAAATGGTCTTTGCCTGTTGGTAGGCGATTCCAGCTCGTATATTCATACCATTAGAGTGAATGTAGCCAATCCGCATCCCTGCAATAATACCTACTCCGTTATGTTCTGTTGAATCTCGAAGTCTTGCATAAGTCTTATCTTCTACTGACTTTGCAGAAAAATAAGTATTACCAATCACCGGCCCTATGTAGGCATCCATAAAGAAGGAAGTCGGAAGTTTAATTACTCTACTTCCGGCACATTCTTTATCAGGGTTTTGGCTCTTTTCTTCCCCTTCTGTCTTTTCCTTACTCGTTGTTTTTTCTACTCGTTTTTTTGTTTGAGTGGCAGTAGGAGAATTCGTATTTTTTATTTCCTTTGTTTTTTGCGCAAGTACACGCTCCTGCTTCTGTGCAAGCGGATTGTCTATTTTATTTTGCGTAAGCTGCACTTTTCTATTGGCGAGATCGTCCGTAGTCGCAGTATTTTCAGTATTACTTACTTGCTTCGAGACATCCTCGATCGATTTGAATTCATTCTTATTTTCAGATTCAACAATTTGAATTGTAGAATTATTACGCCCTACAGGTTGCATTGATTTCGTATCAGTATTTGACTGTTTATTTTCAACAATACTATTGCTTTGGTCTATAGACTCTGTTGACAAATTATTATCATTTGCATTATGCTGCAACTTACGAAAATCGTTTAGTTG
>JAJRQS010000283.1 GCA_024280135.1 Bacteroidota bacterium
ATTCGAATCTCTTTATCTCACTTGAACTTGCCAGAAGAATTGGACATTTTTGTAGATGTTTTGGAAAAGCATTTGTAGTCATTACTTTTTACGAGCCGCATCAATATAAACTTTAGTCTTAGCCACTGCACGGGTATAAACGGAATCCATTCGTACAGGATCACTTTCCAATCTAGCCTTTTGATCCACTAGCCAAATGCTATCAATATCATGCAATTGGAATATCTGTTGGAAATAGCTGAACTTTAAGCTATCCCGCTTGTGGGTATTATTACGAACTTCACGAACAGCCGCATCTGCAGTATGGATGTCTATCAGCACATCCACCATCTTCAAATCATCCTCAGAAAATTGAAAGGCATCTTCCCCCTTACAACCAGACCCAAGCAGAAGGACCAATAAACCAACAAAAAATTTATTCATATACAAAATGATAAACCCACGAGCAAATAAACGCACGAGTGCAAATAAACGCAAAGCGCAAATAAACGCACAAAGCGCAAATAAACGCACAAAGTGCAAATAAACGCGCAAAGCGCAAATAAACGCACAAAGTGCAAATAAACGCACAAAGTGCAAATAAACGCGCAAAACGCAAATAAACGCACAAAGTGCAAATAAACGCACAAAGTGCAAATAAACGCACAAAGTGCAAATAAACGCGCAAAGCGCACATAAACGCGCAAAGCGCACATAAACGCAACCTCGATAGCTACCTAGCTATCGAGGTTGCTACCTAGTTACTGTTTAACAACCTTCACAACACCAGCATGCGTATCCGTTTTGAGTTGCAATAAATACACACCCTTTTCAAGTGGAGTGATGGGCGTAATCGTCATGGACTGTGCACCCGTATTTGTTTGGATAGCAATAGTCCGACCCAATAAGTCAAAAAGGCGTACTTGGTACTTATCAGTACTAACACCATGAACCATAATGTCAAAATTATTAGTAAATGGATTCGGTTGAATAGTAAAAGCATTTTCTCCGAAAGGAGTAGTCGTTCCCGTTAAACATTTCGTTTTTATCGTTTGATTAACTTTTTGTCCGATGCCCTCCATACAAATGGCTTGCACCTCAACTTCGTATTCACTACATTCTTCCAAATTGCCAAATTGGTAGTCGCTTGTAACGGTACTCACTTCATTCCAATCTCCACCAACAAGACGGTGTTTGACTACATAACTAATATCATCTTCTACATCATCCCAATCTAAATTAAAAGAATAATAGTTCAAATCATCAATTATTAAAGTATCAGGTCCTAAGCAATAGCCAGCTTCCTTGATAGTCACACAATAGTCTTCTATTTCGCCAAATGAAGGTATATCACAGGCCGTTCCAACTGAACTAAATGACAAATAAACACGCATACGTGTATAGCCAGAGAGCGCATCGGGATCAATCGTTATGTCAAAAGTACTCGCCTCATTGATTGTAAAATCTGGATTAAGGACCGTTTCTTCTTCTTGGAAGATTCCATCTTGATTATAATCAATCCAAATGCGTACATTTTCAGAGTAAATAGTCCCACCATAACCAGGCACTAGTGTTAATGAATAAGTTTCCCCTTTTTGTAAAGAGAAGTCTATATCAGAAAATAGTCCGTAGGCATTGTTGGGTTCAGCACCAGAGATATTTTCAAAGACACCTTCTATTAATAGACTATCTATCCATTCATCACTATTTGAATTCGTAGATACTTCACAGTAGGTTAAATCCAAACAAGCGCCACAACCTGTAGTTTTTGCTGTAATGGGCTCGCCAAACGGAATCTCTGGTCCATTACAATCCGTTCTGATTCTGAATTGATACTTGGTACATTCCGCTAAGCCTAAAATAGAAGTGGTTAAGTCTGTTGTCGTTACCGAAGCCCAATTGGTATAAGGCTCAGGAGCATACTCAATAGTGTAAGATACTGCTGCTAAGACAGATTCCCATTTTAAGGAAACAGCTCCTTTTTCTACAGATGCCACCTGAAAACTATCAGGAATATCACAGCAACCATCAGTCATAAAAGTATAATTAGCTACCTCGCTTAACGAATCGGCACAGACAGACTGCAAGCCTAAAACATATTCCGTACAGCCTGTTAAGTTGTTTAATAGAAAAGGGCTAGTAATATCAGTATAATCTGTTGTATTACCTCCCGTTGTCACCGTAAGATTGACGCCATCATTCAAAGAGGCAAAGGTTAAACTCGCTTCTTGGTCTGTAACATCTACCGTAGCTACTGAAAAAGGAGGAATACAAGCACCACACCCGCCCATCAATAATTGCATACTTTTATTAGCATTCACTCGACCACCAGATTTGATTTCTCCCATCAATTGATCCGTTTTGTCCACGCCATCCAATATATAGCTTTTTACGAGTAAAGCCGCTGCAGCAGGATTACTACTAGACAGATCCGCAATGTCTGAACAAGGTGCAGAATATAATAAACCAACAAGCCCCGCAGTCAATGGGGTGGCAAACGAAGTACCACTGGTCGTCGTATAGCCACCACCTTGGGAGGTGGTATATATATTGTCACCAGGTGCTGCGACGTCAATGGTCTCTAAGCCCCAGGCCGAAAAGTTTCGACTATCATTGACATCCGTTGCCGTCACTGAAATCAAATAATCACTAGAACAGGCAGTAGGTAAATCTCCTTGTTGATCTACATCGTACGCAGAATTAGAAGTAGCACCGCAACTTAATATGCCCTCGACCCCAAGACTATCAAAAAAAGCACACCATAAAGGAGCTTCACTAGCTTGCGTAAAATCTGAACCCCACGAGGAATTAGTGGCAACAACAAAAGCACCTTCGGCACCATTTGACTCATTATAGCGTTTCCGAAAATCTAAGACATAAGAATAGGCTTCAATAATAGCAGCTTCTTGAGCGACTCCGCCACCGCCCACGACAGTCATTATCTTTACATTCCAGTTGGCTCCGACGCCTTGATTACCATCATTTCCAACAGCTCCGACCATTCCTGAACAATTTATTCCATGATCGCCTACATCTACATTATTATTATCAAAGTCAATATTCCATCCATTAAAATCATCCACAAAGCCATTGTTATCATCATCTATACCATTTCCGGGTATTTCAGCATAATTATGCCAGATATTAGCCTGTAAATCAGGATGATCCAGTTGAATGCCATCATCAATAACAGCCACTACGATAGTGTCCCCATTAGCGGTAACGCCACCCGTAGTCACATCCCATGCACCACCAGCGTCTATATTATCCCATTGCCATTGTTGATTATATAGAGGGTCGTTTGGTGTGATCCGTTGTTGTATTTTGTGATTGACTTGCACGACCGATACTGCTGATTGCTCCCAAAGCTCTTTTACTAATCGTGGGGCCTCCATATTTCCATCATATTTAAGATGCCAAATATTAAGATGCGGCGATATGAGTTTCGAATCAGTGAAAGTTATCGTTTCGCTTGCGCTAAAATGCTTCACAAAGCTTGAAACGTCTGTTTTGGGTTCAAAACGAACCAGTACTTCGTTTGTAACATAATTTTGCTCTTGCGAGAAAACGGTCAAACTAATAGACAGAAAGAAAAACAGGAGTAGAAAGCGCATAGACTAGATTTAGGTGGTCAAATAAACGGATGAGTAAATATGAATGTCAAAAGTAATATAAATTTCTGTTATGACCACACAGAAAAGTGATTATGCTCATTTTACGACCTATTTTCGGGTTCGCACAAAAAAAAACAGCTATTTTTACTATAAATTAGGAAAAATTGTAATTACTTTGTGTTGACTTTCGTTTTTGCAGCAATATGTACACTTCATATGGACACAAAAATTGTAAACGATAAACTAACTCAATGAGAAATTTAATCGCCACCCTCGTTTTTATTGGTTTTTCTGTAATCGCTTTCGCTCAAACACTTTCAGAAGTAGCAGACAAGCAGTTTGACCTAAAAGCATTTGATCAAGCCATCAATTCTTACAGAAAGATACTTAAGGATAATCCTAAAGATGTAAAAGCATTAACAAACCTAGCCGATGCGTACTTTTATACGAATAATATGAAAGAAGCTTTGGCAGCCTACAAAAAGGCTGTGGCTTTACCGGATGTAGATCCTGAAGCAGTATTGCGTTATGGAAAAGCTTTTATGCGTAGCGGAGATTATTCCAATGCTGAAAAGACCTTTAAAGCTTACGCCAAAACCAATAAAAAAGTAGGAGAACACTACGAAAATTATGCTAAAATGGCAGCACAAACAGCAGGTCTGCCACCTTTCTATCAAGTGAAAAGAGAATATCTAAACACTAAGACTTCAGATTTCTCTCCTACTTTTTTGGGAGACCAAGTCGTTTATTCTTCGGCGCGTACAGATGTCAAAAGAAAATTAAAGACTAAGGATTGTGAAAACTGGACTGGAAAATCCTATAACCAGCTATTCATCACCCAAACAGATAAGAAGGGATTTCTTCAAAAACCTGCCCTTTTATCTAGTGACCTAGCCTTCAACTATAACGAAGGACCCGTTGCTTATAATGGTAACAACAATAAAATTGTCGCAATTACCAAAAATCAATTTGTGAATGGCCATACGCTTGAATCTAATTTGGAATCTAAAATGACCCTTCTTAATGCAAACTATCATAATGCTGGAACTTGGGGTAAAGCAAAAGCAATGGCTATTAATGAAGGAGAATATAGCTCTGGCTTTCCAAGCTTTTCACCTGATGGCAATACGCTGTTTTTCTCTTCGAACAGACCAGGAGGACAAGGTGGATATGACATTTACGTAAGTTACTACAAGGATGAACATTGGACAGAACCTAAAAACTTAGGAAGTCCAGTCAATACACCAGGAGATGAAATTACACCGTTTATGGATGGACGTACTCTTTTCTATAGTTCAGATTGGTTGCCAGGTCTGGGTGGATTTGATTTATATCGTGCAGAACAAGAAGGAGCCATTTCGATGGAAGGTTGGGACAAAGTATTCCATATGGGTACAGGCATAAACTCATCATATGATGATTTTGGATTCATTTACAACAATGCTAAGAATATTGGCTATTTTACCTCTAATAGAAGAGGTACGAAGTCTAGTGAGGACATCTTTCAAGTGACTAAGGTTTCGGATAAAATTGAAATTTTAGTATTGAATGCATCTGATAATACACCTCTGAAAGGGGTTACAATTGACTTTGCAGATTGTGGTGAGACTGCTTTATATACCAACAAAAATGGCAAATCAATTTTCCAAGCTTTGGCTGGTTTAAATTGTGATGCAACGATTAAGAAAGCTGGATACAAAGCCCAAAAATTAAAAGTAGCTTCTTCTGGTAAGAAAAAATCCAAAAGCTATGTTGTTAAATTGGTCCAAGCGGGTGAAGAATACATTGGTAAAGTGGTTGATAGTGAGAATAATCAAGCTATTGAAGAGGTGTTAATATCTGCAACAGGTGCTGATGGCGTACTCAAAACGTTTTCTGATAAGAATGGAGAGTTTGTTCTTCCTTTAAAAAAGAATGAAACCTACACGGTTGCATATTCAAAAGCTGGATTTACGGATGTAGTGAATAAAGTAGAAACGGCAGATGGCGAATCACGTACAATTTTGGGTATCCAACCGATGAATAATGCATATTCGGATGTGGTCTTCACGGAAAAAGGTCCAAAAGCTAAGAATGTAAGTTTGGCGGAAGCAAAGCAAGCAGAAGAGGATGCAAAAAAAGCGGCCTTAGCAGCAAAGAAAGCGGAGGCTGTAGCAGCCAAACTTGCTGCTGCGGAAAAACTGGCGAAG
>JAJRQS010000284.1 GCA_024280135.1 Bacteroidota bacterium
GGAATTGTATAATCGTGGGATGGGGTGGAGCCATTAATTGAGCTATCAAAGAATTCATCATAAACCCCATCATTGTTCCAGTCAATTTCAAAGCAATAATACTCATCTGGATAAAGCTGTAGGGACACGGATGAGTTATTACTACTATTAGGAGATGTAATGTCAGTGTTCCAAGTTGTAATAAATGGTTTATAATTTAATTTAGTTGTAAAACTTTCTTCAATACAATTTTCCGGACTTCCATTTTCGTTGGTTGGAATAATTCTTACATAGTAGGTTGTATTTTCTAACGCATTAGTTATTGTATAGTGGGTTTGTGTCCCTAGGTCTAGACCATTAAGAATTTCTGATCCTCCTGGTGTTGTACCTATTGATAATGAATAGGTCGTATTACTAGCGGACGGCCAGCTTAATTTTGGCGGAAATGGCACTTCCGTTGCACCATTCGATGGAGTTAGTAATGATACACAAGTGGGAAGAGGAAGGGATAGTGTTGTAAAATTTATTTCTTGACAACCCGTCGCATCGCCCTCAGGGCTATAGGGTATGACCGTAACGTAGTAAGTTGTATTCATTGCAAAGTTGCCTTGTGCATAAGTGGTGACATTGCCCAGATCTTGATTGTTCGCGATTTCAGTACCTCCTGAGGTAGTCCCAATAGAAATTTTGTATCCCGTCGCATTCTGAACAGTAGACCATGTTATAGCCGCACTGAGTGGTACGTCTATGTCTCCATCTTGAGGAGTTAAAACGGTAGTGCATTGTGGAGCTTGATTGGAGCAATCCTCTGTATCTCCAGTAATATTCCACCCAAAAACAGTAATGAGCGCATCTCGTGCACTTGCCCCATTACAATATTTGAGGTCAGAACTAAAAAACATATTGGGTACACCTTGATTTGCCCACCCTATTAAGGTGTTGTCATAGTTAGTAATACTTAAACCAGAACCAAGGAGCATCTCAAACATACCATTAAACATTCCGGTGGCGATATTGCTTAGATTCCAATTGCCAAGATTTGCGTCAAAGGATGAAGCACCACGAAACATACCAGACAACTCTGTAACTTGCGTTAAATCTGGAACATCGGTCGCACTAGATGTTAGGTTTTGGCATCCATCAAATGAAAATTCAAATGATTGCCATTGAATATCACCCCATTGATTTATCGAGATGATTTTATCATGATCCGTTGAAGATCCTGTAAGTCGTATACTAGGGAATGTGCCTCTTATGGCCACTGTATATGTGCCAGGAGTCCCGTAATCGTGTGTGATGCTTCCCGTTACACCTATGTCATCATACACTCCGTCATTGTTCCAATCAATATCATAGCTGTAGCTAAATTCAAAATTTCTGGAGATTTTGATTGAAGATGCATTACTCACGCCAGGATTATCCGTTTTCCAAGTAGTGATGAAAGGGGCTTGCGCAAAAACACTACTGAAAAAAATCATGCAAAAAAAGAATAATGAAAATCGCTGATTTTTTAAAGATGTCTGAATTGTTGTTTGAAATTTCATCAGGTTTACAATTTTGTTTAGATTGATAAAAAAAGTGTATTATAGTGTGTGATCTTGTTAGTCCGCAAAATAGTAATAAAATTTAAGTTATGAGTAATAATTAAACGTAACTTTTTATAAAATCCATTTTTTTAGATTAATCAGCTTAAAGCTTAACATGAGGTCAAAATACATAATAGGTTTAGTTTGTGGACGTTAAGATGGAAAAATAGATTAGACTTTTTTTTTTATTAATTTTTGCAATTAATCTTTTCTTTTTATGCTTTAGTAGAAAATAATTGCAATCTATGAAAAGGTATTGTACTTTAGACTTTCGTTAAAAAATAATTTTCATGATGCCATTATTTTTCTATCCATTTGGGTTTATACTTGCCATGTTTGGTTTGATGCTTTGGTTTCAATATGAAAAAAACGATCGGCTTGTTCGCTTTGCGCAAGTGGTTTTTATCTTGGGTTTTGGGTTATATGTGCTTAGTTTGATGTTTGCACAAGTAAGCTGGGGTAATAAATTGTTTTTGGCTTTTAGGGATATGGCAATTTTGGCAGTAATTAATTGGGTTTTGATGTTATTGAAGCCCAAGACGATTGCTTTTTGGGCAATAGTGCTTTTATTGATAGGCGTGTTTCAATATTTTGCCGTAAGGTCGATGATCACAGCTATCTCGGGAGAAGAAATTGTTTACAACGTAGATGAAGAGGGTGAATGGCTGGTGGAAATGGAACCCAATGCGGATTTAAAATTATTGAGTTATAGACTCAAAGGTTTAGCTAAATTTAGGAATGCTTTTGAACCTTCGGACAATAATTCGACAGACTTAGATGACTACCTTGTGGTAAATGTCCTAAAGAACGATACCGAATCCGTTAAAAAAGTTGCTGACGTGTTAAAGGGTAGCGCACAAGTTGAGTCAATCGAAGCGAATGAGGTAATTAAAGTGAATCCTATCCAAAAAATGGAAGCGACTCGTTCCAATGAAGACTTGGGCATAAACGACCCTGAAGTAAATAAGCAATGGGCCATGCAAGCGTTGCAGATGAAATCTTTTTATGCTTTTTTGCGCAAGCAGAAAATAAGGCCCAAGAAGAAAGTGAAATTAGCGATATTGGACACGGGGGTAGATTCAAAGCACGAAGACTTAAAAGATAATTATGTCTCAATAGAGAAGCGATCGGATAACGATCCACAAGGACATGGTACACATTGTGCAGGAATAGCGGGTGCGGTGTCTAATAATGGGATTGGAATTGCCTCATTTGGGTTGGGGCATCAGTTTTATGCTATCACTTCTGTCAAAGTCCTAAACGCCAATGGGATGGGCACGCAGGAAACCATCATTGATGGAATGCTAAAAGCCGCCGACAATGGGGTGAGTGTCATCTCTATGTCCTTGGGCGGTAGAGTAGGGAAGCGGCGTCAAAAAGCCTATGAAAAAGCAGTGAAGTACGCCAATAAAAAAGGAGCAATTGTGGTCGTGGCAGCGGGTAATGAAAACCGAAATGCAACGGGTACTTCTCCTGCTAATATCCCGGGTGTCATAACAGTTTCGGCTGTTGATAGCACCTTGACGAGAGCCATCTTTTCTAATGAAGTAGGAGATCTAGCAATGGGTATTTCTGCACCGGGAGTGGCCATTTATTCGACGATGCCAGATGATCAGTACGCTTCTTTGAACGGAACTTCTATGGCAACTCCTTATGTAGCGGGACTTATAGCTATGATGAAATCTATTAATCCGACTTTGACCACAAAGGAAATCTATCGCATCCTTTCGGAAACGGGCAAAATGACTCGGAATGATAAGGAAACAGGAAGATTAATCCAGCCTTTCAAAGTCCTCAAACAACTTTTTAAATAAATTTTAGTACTCCGAAAAGATGGCAGCCTAGGTATCGCCAGATTCATCTGACCCGAATAATATTCCCCGGTATCGTCTGCTCCCAGCAGACTACAAAGTTTAATTCCACCATAAATGCCGCTGATTGCGACATAAGCGAAAAAAGAAATTAGCCGCCAAGTCTTTGTGTATCAAGCTCCTAAAAGATATACCCTGTCACAATATAGAAAAAATTTGAATATATAAAAATAAATATGTATCTTTGTGCTATCCTTTGGGATAACCGCACCTCCTATCGAATAGACTTGAGAACCTCACTTGTAAATATTAGACAAAACGGCTATATGGCTCGATTTTTGTTGTGTTTATTGGTGAAACTTGTATTTTTTGGAACCGCTGTAAATCAAATCGAATGAGTAAAAAACCTACTCCTAACCAGTCTATTAATGCATTTCTACAAGAAGAGAAAAGTCGTGCCAAAGGAATGATATTGGGTACTTCTGTTGTTTTGCTAGGTATATTTATGATTGTGTTCTTGTTTTTTTGGTCTTCAAATAGCCAGCTAGCGACAGAGGAAACGAATTTCCAGCCTATTAAAGTCAATTACAATAATTCCAAGGATATTCCTAGAGCCTTTGGTAAAATGAAACCTGACTGGATAGTGTATGATGGCTCTTTTCAGCCATTCAGTAAAGTTACCTTTAAGCTTCGTAGCTTTGATCCAAAAGCAACCTATGTATTTGATTTTGGGGATAGGATACAAAAGGTTTGTAAAAATGGTATAGTAAACCACTTTTATAAGAGAGATGGAAGGTATAAAGTAAGTGTATCGGTAAAATATGATAACCAAGAGGCAATAGCTTGGACAAAAAAGATAACTATTTCGTCTAAAAAAGATTTTGATATTGACCCTAGAGCGTATCGTGAATATTAGCGTTCAATAGCCTGTTCCTTTAATTGTTGGACAGATTAAAAATCGAAGAGCGAAACGCCTTCGGTTTTTTTATGTCTTTTGGGGTACTGTTTTGAAAAAATGTTTACCTTTGCGCAGACTTGAGGGTATAGCTCAGTTGGTTTAGAGCGCTTGCTTGACAGGCAAGAGGTCGACAGTTCGAATCTGCCTATCCTCACTAGCTTTTTAAAACAGATTGATTGTATCAATCTGTTTTTTTTTTTGCTGAACTTAAGCCGTCAGTATCTCATAAAACAAAAAGCAGAAATAACAGTTTTATGAAAGTAACGCTATAAAAGGTTCATGAATAATAAGATCAAAGATATTTTACAAAGAAGCATTTCAGTTAAAGAAACTATTCTGGAAGATAGAGAACTTCTTGCGCGAATACAGGAGGTCGTCCTGTTATCTGTTAAGGCTTTTCAAAATGACAAAAAGCTACTTTTTTGTGGAAATGGAGGAAGTGCAGCAGACGCCCAGCATATTGCAGCGGAGTTGTCTGGACGGTTTTACTTGGATAGGCGCCCACTTTTTGCGGAAGCCCTTCATGTAAATAGTTCTTATTTGACGTCTGTTGCAAATGATTACGGGTATGATGAAGTTTATGCTCGTATGGTCATGGCAAAAGCACGAAAAGGAGATATTTTATTCGGATTATCTACTTCTGGTAATTCTCCTAATATATTGAAGGCCTTTGAACAAGCTAGGAAACAGGGTGTATTGACTATCGGAATGACTGGGCAGAGTGGTGGGAAGTTAAAAGATGTGAGTGATATATTGCTCAATATACCGTCAGAGGACACACCTAGAATCCAAGAAGCGCATATTACAATCGGTCATATTATTTGTGAGTTAACGGAAGCTACTTTATTTTGAAGAAGAATATCATATTGCCACAGGGCATAAAAGTAGATGAATCTTGGACGCTTTTTCTAGATAGAGATGGTGTCATTAATAAAAGGTTAGTCGATGATTATGTAAAATCAATTGATGAATTTATAATATTACCTGAAGTCTTATCGGCTATAAAACGATTTTCAAATTGTTTTGGTAGGGTAGTTATTATTACAAATCAACAAGGAGTAGCGAAAGGTCTAATGTCTAGGAATGATGTGGAAAAAGTACATGAATATTTACGGCAGGAGGTGGTAGCTGTTGGGGGTAAGATTGATGCGATTTATTATTGCCCCGATTGGGCATCTGCTGTTCCTAATTGTCGTAAGCCAAGCCCCAGCATGGCTTTACAAGCCCAATCAGATTTTCCAGAGATAGATTTTTCTAAAACCATCATGGTTGGGGATATGCCATCGGATATTGCGTTTGGGCACAACTTAGGGATGACGACCATTTGGGTTGACGAAGGTAAAGGAAGAGTCGTATTAGAGGATTTACGCCCTGATTTTGTTGTAAAATCCCTTGCTACTTTGTACTTTTAAGGAGATTAAAGGCCCCAAAATAGAATGCTATTTTGCTCTATATTGGTATATTCAGTTGCACTGATATCTATTTTATACATAACAAATTCTAAAAAGCTACTGGTTGAATGAGCAACTGGTTGACTTCCATTAGCCCAGCCAATAGTGAAGTAGTTATTTATGGTGCAAGGCCCCGTAGTATGTGTTCCATTTATTTTTTGAACACCTCCTTTTCTACTGATAACGTGTGTGTCTGTACGAATGAAAGTATAAATATCCCACACATTATTTCCCGAGAGATTATAAAAATATCTAGGATTATTACAGCAGATACCAGGATCGAAATACAAATTGTTATTACTCCAATTAATGTGAGTTGACCATCGGTCTATTCCTACTAGCACCCCAAAAGTATGTTGATATTTTGGAGAGGCTTTAACAATAGAAAGCACAGTGCCGTTGACGCCATTTTTTGTTAAGCTTTGTAATCCCACTTCTACGGTTAAATGGTCATTTATGCCATCACCTTTGAAATAGGGCTTGGTAGTACTTGGGTAGAAACGTGGTTGTCTATTGTCCGTTAGTTGGATGGCATCGTATCCCAAAGGGCCTTGGTCATACCACTTGACGACATATACATTAGAACCTGCTCGCCAAGTGTTGATTGCTGCGATATCAACAATGTCATTGTCTGCATGAAAGAAATCTTTTTGTGCGTTATCACTAGCTCTACGCAATCTAACCAACGGCCCGTTGTAATCCGAAAGTAGAATCCTAAACGATAGCGCAAAATTAAGGCTATCTAGCTTGGTGTCAAGTATGTGCGAAGGTGAAAGACTCGGAAAATAATTATAATTCGATATTTGTCCGAATGCTAGACTTTGGAAGAATGTAAAAAGGAGGAGAATCAGTTTGCTTTTCATAGTCGTAAGTCTCCAGTTAAATAAAAAACATTAGGACTGGTACAGACCAATCCTACTCCAGCATCTTGTCCTGCAGTCCGAAATCGTTGTAGTCTGTTTTTTATAGTTGCTCCACTTCCAACAAAGGTGATTTTGCCAACTCCTAATTGATAGACACTAATATTAAAACCAATGGCTAATGAGCCAGGAATAGTTATGGTCAGGTCACTAGAGCTATTGACTGCTAGTATCTTATTATTGTCGGAAGCCACTAAGGTGTAATTTGAAGTAATGTTTTTAAGCTTTGGCGACTCAATCACAAGTTTGTCCCAAGTTGTTCCATTAAAAACATATAAATGGTTGTCGGTGGTATTATAAGCCAAACTACCCGTGTTAACAGAAACAAGTGCATTCATTTCTGCGTTGGTGACGGAATGGATGTGGACTAGTTCCTCACTTGTAATCTGTCCAAAAACAAAAAAGGGTATGACCAATAATATAAAAATAAGGTATTGGGTTCGCATTGTAAAAGGAGTTTGAGATCGAATTGGCGCGTAATATATGATTTTTTTCTAATATATACAAAAAAAATGCAAAAAAAACAGCGGACAAAGACCGTTGTCTCATCCGCTGCCGTAAAATAAACCCCCCAAATTAATCTTAGCTAGGTTAGCTTTATTTCTTATTGGGTACACTAGAGATAGGGCAAATAAAATGCCATTTGAGGCAAAAATCAGCATATATAAAATATCCTGCTCAATTGAAGCATAATTGTTATTTGTAAAATGCTAATAGTCAACACACATGTTTTAATAAAATATATTGATAATTTTTAGGAGTAACTAAGTTTTATCGGGTACATACGAATTGGGACTAATTGCCGTTATCCGTTTGTCAAAAACAATGAAACGATGTTTTATAAGATAATTGGGGTATTTTGCTTTCTTTTTATAGTAGGTTGCACGGATGGGACGAATTCAGAGAAAGCACATACAGTTCTTATTGAGCAAGCGTCTGTGGCAGGGGTAGAGGATGAGCTATTGTTTGACTCAATCAATATTGCAGATAGATTTGATTACCCTGTTGGACCTCCTGACGGAAAAGGATATTATAATGCACAAGGATTTGGGGCGAATCTACACCTAGGGGATGACTGGAATGGAATAGGAGGTGGGAATACGGATTTTGGGGATACAATTTATGCGATAGGCAATGGTTATGTTTTTTTTGCAGAGGATATTGAGGGAGGTTGGGGCAATGTGGTTCGGCTCATTCATCAGCTACCAAATGGGAAGCAGATAGAGTCTTTGTATGCCCATTGTGATACCCTTATAGTTAGTGTGAAAGAGTGGGTAAAGAGAGGTGACCCAATAGCGACTATTGGAACGGCAAATGGGGCCTACTTGGCGCATTTACACCTTGAAATTCGAGATAGCGTCCGAATGGAAATAGGTGGAGGTTATGGTAGCGAGACGGAAGGGTATATAGATCCGACTAAGTTTCTAAAACGAAATCGTTAGGGGTTGAACGACGTAGGTTAGTGTTATGCACACAGAATGTGCATTTGTATTGGTCAAAATAAAAAAACCCTATCTTAATGAAAAGATAGGGTTTTAATATTAACAATTAAATAACTGGGTCAGGCGGAGTGTTCGGATTGTTATCCCGTTCCACCGTTGGATAAGGGTAAAAATTACGATTCCGCTCTGGATTAGTATCCATAGGTCCAGGTCGATTAAAGCGTCTGCTGTCTTCTAGTTTCAAACCACTCATATAAAGCTCAGTACATCTATTTCTATAGATTTCCATCAAAACAGCGTCTTGTGTCATTGCTCCCGAATAGGCTGGCAAAGCAGCGTTTACACCAAAAGCATCATCAGATTTAGTTAGGACTTTGTTTAAACTAATCACAGCCTCTGATAAGTCCGTAGGACTTAGTCTAGCATCAGCTTCAGCCATTATCAAAAGCATTTCTCCAGGGAGATATACAGGAATTGAAGTTTCATCAGATAAGAAAAAACCAATTCCATCCATTGCATTTGGCGTAATATAAAACCCAATTCGCCCATCAGCGGCATTAGGAGTTAAGCTACTTGGCAAACCAAAATCATCATTGTAATCATAGACATTTTGTGTGATTAATGATGTTCTAAAAACAGGATTTGGGGTAACATTATCAAATACAAATACAGACATTGAAGTTAAATCTACCGAACTGGCTGCTGTCTTAGCTTTCGCAAAATGCCCAAGCATCATTTCGTATCTAGCCGTTAAAGCAAGAATTGAATTTTTAATATCAATATCTCCACTTACAGCTTGGTTGAAGGCCGCTGAAGCTTCTGTTTCACTAAAAGTCTTTGCAGAATTTAAATTAGAAACAGCTTCTTCTAGTACTGCTGTCCGATCCAAAAAGGAAGCTGCATCAGTTGCTCTAATAGGTGCTTTTTCCCAATACTGAGCCATAGAACCCAGTGCTAATGCTTTGAAAAAGTGAGCATAGGCCATTGTACCTGCTTTCGTGCCCGCATCTTGAATGACACTAGGTGCATTTTCAATAACCTTGTCAGCATCTGCACTGACTAAGTTTAATCCAGTCCAAAGGCTCTTTAATACACCATTGTCAGGAGAAACATTTGCACCTCCATCACCAAGTTGAGCCAATTCGCTATTACCTGCATTCAGAATTTGTAATTCATGTGTAGTAAGTCCATTGGCAGAAATTCCTGCATATAATGGACTGGCTCCACCTACAGAATAGCGGTATTTCATCCCATTAACCATACCCAATAAACCATCGGTTGATTTTAGGATTTGTTGGTCAGTCGCTGCATTAGGATTGACCAATTCTTCTTTCTTGCAGGAAGCAAAAAGCAACATGGAAGGAAGAAGCATATATAAAAAGAAATTTTTGATTGTCATATTTCTTTATTTTTAATTTTGAAAAATAAACTTGCTTTTGCGCAAGCGATTAAAAGGAAACATTTAATCCCAATAGCCAAGTTTTTGGAATGGGAATATTACCAAAGTCATCACCTCTTACAGTTGAGCTTTGACCCGCACTATTTGTTTCTGGATCAAAACCACTGTAATTATCCCATGACTTCAAATTCCGACCGATCAAAGAAACGGTCAGGTTTGAGAAAGCACCTAGCTTCCCTGTGTCATAAGACAAAGATAATTCTCTCAGCTTAACAAAAGAGCCATCTTCAACGTGCGCTTCTTGAATTCTAGGTCCTACAAATCCACCGATTGCAGCTACCCATCCACGCGGTACTTCTCCTTTTAGTTCCTTTTCAGAAAGTAAACTTGAACCGACATTGTTACTCGTAATGCTGTTCCAGTTCCATACATCAAAACCTTGGACTGCATCAAATTGTAAACGCATTCCAATCTTTTTGTATTTAAACTCATTGATTAAAGAACCCGTCCAATCTGGATTCGGATCTCCTAAAACAACCCTTACTGGTGTGCCCATTGGTTGGCCGTCATCGTCATACATTAATTCACCAGTGACATCATTTCCACGTGCTACTTGTGGTAACATGACAACGCCACCATCTACATCTACGGGTTTGAGTAAAAGCGAACCATCTGCATTTCTAGCATATTGACGTGCAAAGAAAACACCTAATGATTCACCATCAATGGCACTTTGAGCACCACCTCCTCCTCTTAGAGAGATGCCTGCTCGGCCACCACCAATACCATTCACTACATTCTTAAATGTATTATAAGATACGGTCATATCCCACGAAAATGCTTTAGTACGTACTGGGCGACCACTTAGCATTACTTCAATACCGTTATTCGTCATCTCTCCGATATTCTCAATAATACTTCCACCACCACTTGACGGAGCTAAATCTCTATTCAATAATAAATCGGTAATCTTTTGATTATAAATCGTCAATGATAGCCCAATTCTATTCTTTAGGAAACTCATATCTGTACCAAATTCAACTTCCGTTTGTTGCTCTGGTTTGATGTTTGGATTACCTAAACTACTATTCGGAACAATCGCACTTTTTCCCGCAAGGGTCTGAGAAGAAAAATTCGTAAATCTAGTATAAGGGCCGATACCTGTTAAGTTACCAGCTTTTCCATAGGAGAATCTCAATTTGAAATTATTCCATACATTAGCTATACTAGACGATTTCCATCCAGCCATTTCAGAAAGCACAATACTAGCACTAGCTTTTGGGTAAAATTGGTTGCGTTGATCGACTCCAAAACGAGAAGAACCATCCACACGCCCCGCTAATGTTAAATATAAAAAGTCATTATACCCAAAGCTTTGTTGTAAGAAATATCCATTGATCCATGATTCCGCTACATATTCAGTAGGCGTTTCAAATAGATTGTTAGCAGCACCAAGTGTTTGCACAAAAGGGGCTAAATCTCTTCCTGCTGCGGAAGAGAAATCCGTTTTAGTATTCCAACGAGACCAACCAAGCGTAGTGGTTGATTCTAGTGTCTCAGTCAAGTCTTTATGATAACTAGCGGTGATATCATTATTCATTTTGAAAAGAGTCGAATTCGCAATAGCTACATATCCATCATTGAAAAAGGCTGCCGAAACGGGCGAGTAGGGTACACGTGGTTGAAAGGTGTTTCCTCGTAGGCCATATGCATCAATACCTAAAACATACTTTAACGTCATTCCTTCTATGGGGAAAACAGAAAACTGCATATCACCCATAAATCGATTCGTTTGTTGGCGAATGTCATACGTCTCAATAATCGTTAAAGGATTTAGACGCACAGGTTCTGCATGTGGTAGGTTTCCTTCTTCATCTTTGGCATTAATATCCCAGACATTATCTGTAATAATCATCGCACTAACAGGACTAAAAAAGTTATTACCATTAGGCATGTCTTTCGACGAACTGTTTACATAGTTTAATCCAACAGACATTTTAGCCCATTTGGCTAATGATTGATCGACTCTTAATTTGGCGCCATACTTTTGAAAATGAGTATTGGCTAAAATACCTTCATTTTTGCTATAACTCAAAGAACCATAATACCGAGTGCTGACGGTACCACCTGAAATGGATAAGTAATTATCGTTTCCTAAAGCCGTCTGAAAAATATCATCTTGATAATCATATCTTTCAACATCGTATTGGTCAGTCACTAAAGGTCTTCCCGCAAGTGCAGCAGGCCCTTTGCCAGGATTTGCAGCACGATCGTCAGCACTTCTTAAATCCGCAATGATTGTTAATCTATCTTGAGTTGTACCTAGGTCATCAGACCCTTTAATCCCAAATCTTTTGCCATATTTAGTAAATTCTAAGCGCTTTCTTATTTTGCTTACGCTCAAACTTGTAGAAAAATTGATTTTGGGTGCACCCACTTTACCTTTCTTTGTAAAGATTTGTACTACGCCATTACTAGCCATCGAACCATATATTGCTGCTGCTGCAGCACCATTGATTACTTCTATTTTGTCAATATCATTGGCATTTAAATCAACCAGTCTGTTTTGACCAGCCTGAAATCCCGTCTGCATAGCATCCGCATTCAAGTTGATAACATTTTGTGAACTATTATCCACAATGACGCCATCTACAATATAAAGCGGATCCGAAGATCCATTAATGGTGCTAGCACCTCTAAGACGAATGGATATACCTCCTGCGGCATCTCCATTGTTTTGGGAGATAACGCCCCCCATGATTTTACCTGATAATGCCCCTAATACGTTATTCGTACCGGCATTTTGAAGGTCTTCACCACCGATAGTAGAGATGGCATTACCCAATTGTTTTCGAGTGGTTGAAACAGAAGCACCTGTTACGACGACTTCATTTAATTGGTTGAAATCATTTTCTAGTTGGACATCTAATGTGACAAGTTTACCATCCGAAAAATCAATGGACTTTTTGTAAATGGCATATCCAAGGTAGGATACCTCTAAAACAATAGGGGATTGCTCCTCTGGAAGCATGATTGAAAAATTGCCATCAATATCCGATACGGTACCGATAGATGAGTTCTGGACGAGGATAGAAGCACCTATCAGTGGTTCTCCAAGGTCGTCCGAAACGACGCCTGTGACCGTGTTTTGTGAGAAACTAGCCAAAGGGATGAGCAGTATTAATAGTGCAGTTAGTGCACTAGCATACCACGAAGATAAGTTTTTGTTGAGTACCTTCATACGTTTAATTTTGAGTGAGTAATAAAGTGAGCTTCGTCAAGCGACAGAAGCCATTATCAAGGGCAAGGTAGGAAAAAAATGGGCAATTGTATAGTTTTAGAATATAATTTGGTGAAAATAATTTTGCGACTATATTATATGGTTTTATTGAGTAATGTGTAAGTTGTTAGGTTTGGCTATTGGGATATCATGGGCTTGTAAAACGTCCATGGATTGCTTGATTATGTTTTTCTTGATCTCTGTTCCAGAGATAGAAGCATTGGTGTCTATCCAGAACAGGATGATTAAGTCCAACCCAAGATCAGTGACATCAGATACGGAGATGATTGGGGATTTTTGATCACTTAGTACACCTCTTATCCCTTTTACTTCA
>JAJRQS010000285.1 GCA_024280135.1 Bacteroidota bacterium
AATTCTTTATCTTTAACGGGTATTCAGAAAGGCATCTATTTTTTAAAAATTAGAACCGCCTATGGTGTCCATACACACCAAGTAATCGTCAAAGAATAAAATGGAGGTCATTCGAGTTTTGCTCAATTTTTAATATAAAGGGCTGTCTAAAAAAAGACAGCCCTTTGTGATACAACTTAATACAGAAATATAAGTTATTAGTGGATGAAAGAAAAATACAAACCAACCTATTACGACCCACCTGAAGAACGAATTAATATTTGGACACATGGTATTGGCGTGATAGCAAGTCTTTTTGGGCTCTACTTGCTTGTCAGAAAAGGCCGCTCGGATGCAGATAGTTGGGGTATGATTAGTTACGTGATTTATGGATTGAGTTTAATCATACTCTATTCTGCATCAACCGCCTATCATGCCTCAAAGGATTTAAAATTAAGAACTAGTTTGAATATTTTCGATCATGCAGCCATCTATGTTTTAATAGCAGGCACCTACACTCCTTATACCTTGGTCACGCTTCAAGGCTCCGTGGGCTGGTGGTTTTTTGGGATTATCTGGACTTTAGCATCCGTCGGGGTTGTGCTAAAATTATTCTTTACAGGGAAATATGATAAGCTTTCAACAGTGATGTATGTACTAATGGGTTGGATAATGGTTTTTGCTGCAAAGCCACTAACGCAATCTTTACCTAGTGAAGGCATTAAATGGTTGGTTTGGGGTGGAATTTCCTATACGGTTGGGGCCATTTTATACAGCTTCAAACGACTAAAATACAATCATGCAATATTTCATATTTTCGTTTTGCTAGGTAGCTTGTTTCACTTTATTTCTATTTATTATTATGTATAGAGAGCTCCTTTGTCACATTTATGTGATCCTGCGGTCGCATTAAGCTAAACCGAAGAATTGACAAACTTTAACGATAAAGAATTGACACAATGTCTAGTGTTTTTCTCGGTTATTCGTTCTCCTTCAAAAACATGGCCTAAATGTCCTTTGCAATGGGTGCAAATGATTTCTATCCGTCGTCCATCTGCATCGGGTACTCTAGTTACAGCCCCTTCAATCTCCTGATCAAAAGAAGGCCATCCACAACCTGAATCAAATTTTGTTTTACTTTCGTATAGTGGGGTATCACACTGCCGACAAAGATAAGTTCCTTCTACAAAGTGTTTGTCGTATTCACCTGTAAAGGGACGTTCTGTTCCTTTTTGGATGATAACAAAAAATTCTTCGGGTTTTAGTTCGTTGTATTTTTTCTTTTCCATTGTATATTATTTAACTTTCGATATTCAGGTGTAGCGATTTTGGTGTGTTCATTTTGAGCATTCGTGGCAATCTCCTTATTAAGCTTTATTAATGCTTAGCAAAAAGACCTCTATTCCATTTTGGGCGATGGCTTAGTTTTTCAAAAAGTAAATAGACGACCACTGCAATACTCACTCCTGCGATACTGCCCGCTAAAACATCTTTTAAAAAATGATGTCCCAGATATATCCTAGACAATCCCACGCTGGACGCAAGCAGTAGAAAGAAAACGCCAGAAATTGCTTTTTGTTTGGAGTACAAAGCGAACAACGTATAGATTGCAAATGCTACCATCGTATGCCCTGAAGGAAAACTCGTATGTCCGGTTAGGATGTCAGCACCTTCCACAGATACCAACTCATCCAGACGGCCCAATTCACGAAAAAATAAGGCTGGACGGGGATGGGAGAAGTAATCCTTCCCCAACCAAGTGACTAAAAGAGAAAGCGTTATTGTAGTCAATAAGCTCAACGCTTTTCTATAGTTTCTGAAAAGAAGATAGCCTAGAAGAAACGCAATGACAACAGGTTCTGCTAGTAGCGTTAGATAACTAAATGCAGTATCTAGAAAACTTTTACGAAAGCGAACGAAATATAAATTTTCATCTCCCCAAGTTATTTGAGTTAAAATAATGAGCCCAACAATACTTAGAACTAAATACCCAATGAAGAAAAATTTATTGGATTGGAGTGTTTGAATGAAGGAATTCGATGTAGATTTTCGGATCATTTTGGACTTAGAATTGAAATAGTTTTGAATCTCGCATGGCTTGTCTTGTCAGATAAAATCCCACAGGTAACAGAATCATAGAGCCTAAGAAAGCCGCGACCCATACATTTAATTCGCCTTCTGTAACCATCTTTTTACCGACCATCGTAAACATGATAAAGACAATAAAAAAGGCGATAGCAACTAACAAGGGATAGCCAAACCCACCTTTTCTAATGATGGCTCCCATCGGAGCTCCAATAAACAAAAAGACAATACAAGCAAATGCCAAATTGAACTTTGACAATAACTCAAACCAAAAAAGCCGTAGCTTCTTATCAATGCCCTCTTGAGAAGAGACTGCACGAGCCGCACTACTTTCTAGTCGGGCTAATGAACTTTTGGCTTTAGCTAATACGCTATTGCGTTTGAGCTTAGGAAATGTCTGGGCAAAATATTGAATGGTATCTGAGTTGTATGCCAATTGATTGAGGACTTTCGTTTCTTTAAGGCCTTGTTGTTTTCTGCGTTTATCCAATAGTTTTTTCGTTGTCTCGCTTTGTTTATTCTTTATGGCTTGTGTGAGAGCATAATTATAATAGTCCTTTGAGATACTCTTTAAGGAATGCAACTTTCGAGCTTTCTTTGCTTTTAAGGAATCGATGGCAACTAATAATTGCCCGACATTGAGCATCGATTGATGTGATTTAAATCGGTCCTCATCTGTGGGGTCAATTTGGAATTCTGAAAGATCAAAAATTTTACGCCAACTAGAAAACTTAGTCCGAACAAGTGGATACTTCTTCTTGGGGTTTTTATACTTTGAGGGCTCAGCATACCGCCAACCATCCTCCAATTTCATCACAAAGTATCGTTGGTCGTCAGTGGTGTACATTTGTCCTTTTTTGGCAATTATCTCACTACTTTCTCCAGTTCCTGCACCATGATTGATGATGAGGACGTCTTTTAGATGCACTTTGTCTTCTGCTTTTTCTCCGATACGTATCACAAACCCTTTGAAGTCATAGTTAAATACACTTTCTTCTAGACTCAAAGCTGGTTTTTGGGTTCGAATATCGTGCAATCGAGATTTGAATTTTAAATTAGAAAAAGGGCTGAGATAATTGGAAAAGATAAAAGATAAGCCCGCCATACCAATCGCTAATATAATGAGTGGGCGCATGATTCTTTCCAGTGAAATTCCAGCAGACTTCATAGCAGAAAGTTCATATTTTTCCGCAAGGGCACCCATGGACATGACAGATGCAAGCAGCATGGCTATACTCATCGCCATCGGAACTAACGAAATGGAAAGGTAAAAGATAAATTCAATAAGCATCCAAATACTCACCCCTTTTCCCATGATGTCATCGACATAAACCCATAAAATCTGCATTGTCAAAACAAACAAAGCTATCCCAAACGCCACAATAAATGGCGGGAGAAAATTCTTCAATATCATTTTGTCTAGCTGGCGAATGGCTTTCTATTTTTTACCTTACGAAAATACAGTTTTATAACGGTAAAGGTACAGTAATTATTTAAGAATGCTTAAGTTGGCATATTTATTCAAAGCAGCTCTGAGGTAAGTCTGGGTATCGCCCCAAGGTATCTGGCACGAACAATCACCCCCTAGTATCACCCCCCAGTATCGCCCCCAAGGTATCTAGCAAAAATAATCCCCCTGGTATCACATTTAAACCTGATTTACCATCAAAAAATACTACCTTTACACCCAAAACAACCTTTTTATTACCATAACCCTCTCCTAGATGAATTTTAAAGACTACCCATATACTCGACCCGATTTAGAGCTGTTTGTAGCTGATTATAAAAGACTTAAAAAGGCTTTTGCGCAAGCGAATAATGAAAAAGATCAGTTGCATTTCTTACATCGAATTAACCGACTAAGAAATAGTTTTTTGACGATGTATAATATCTGCTACATTCGCCATAGCATCAATACGAAGGATGTTTTTTACGAAAGTGAACATGGGTTCTTTAATCAACACTTACCCATTTATGAACAGGAAACCAGCCAGTTTTACAAATTGCTATTGGCAAGTCCCTTTCGGAAGCAATTAGAAGCAAAACTTGGAAAGCAATTATTTCTCCTTGCGGAAATGTCCTTAAAAACATTTTCGGATGCCATTATGCCCGACCTTGTCTTGGAGAATAAGCTGTCAACGGAATACATGAAAATCAAAGCTTCGGCGCAACTAACAGTCGAAAAAGAAACCTACAATCTCTCTAGTATTACGGCTTTGGAGGAGCGTTCAGATAGGGACTTGCGTAAAAAAGCAGTGGATGCCAAATGGAATTTTTATGC